>JAEDEK010000032.1 GCA_016293365.1 Bulleidia sp.
CTTTCATGCAGAAGCTTTTCAATGTCGGTATGTTCCAGTTTCTGAAGAACGGTTTTCAGAATTTTTCTTTCCATAAAGTTCAGATCTGCATCCTTAATCTTCTTTTTATCAATCGCATAATAACATGCTTTCAGCAGTTCACGGATATCATAGCGGGAACCCCAGACTTCCGGTACACCACGATCCACATTCATTAATGTGTATACAGCTTCCATGCCTGTACGCATGGAGTATTCGATTGTAAAAATCGTATCATGTGGTGTTTCGGTAAACTGACCAAGGAAGGCAAAGTTGACAGAACCATCCGGTACAACATGTGGTCGATCACTGTTCTTTCTTGGCTGGAAGAATGCATTGATAAATGGCATGAAACAAGTCGTTGTATTACATTCATCACTTGCCAGTTTTTGAATATGTTCTTTTTCAATGCCGATGTGATACAGCCATTCTTCACAGATTTCCTTGCCAGTGCATTCACGCATCGGTTTTGAGATATAGTTACCTGGTTGATTGGTGGATAATGCATACAGCCAGATCAGAACCGTATCCGGATCCTGTGACTGGAACTGTGGCTGACGGTTGACTGTCCAGGAAAGATACCAGTTTTCTGCACTGTCTTTGACAGTTACAATACCACCTGTCGTTACTTTACCTTTTCGTGGATCACGCTTGCAGATGGATTTGATGTGATTGATGATCTCTTCATTTTTTGTTTCAACAGTCGCACTCATCCAGTTGGTTGCTTCAATGTCAGTGCAGAAATGATCTGGATTACCAAATTCACCATGTTCTGCCTGAGATGCAATGTTTTTCCAAAGATCCCATGAATCTCCTTTACCGTTGATGGCTTTAGAAAGATCTGGAGCATGGTTCTGATCACCATAGCATGTTGTATCTGTACAGCATCCATTGGTGATGAAGACAAGATCATCTTCGCAAAGATCGATGCTATGCTCTTCATTGTCTTTGACATAAACAATCTGACGGGCAGTTTTGATATGTCCATGCGTTTCAATGATGACATTTTTCACATCCATACCGAATGCAATGTGTACACCATGGTCAAGCAGCCATGTCTGTAATGGCAGAATCAGACTTTCATACTGGTTGTATCTTGTAAAGCGAAGAGCACTGAAATCCGGTAATCCATCGATATGATGCACATATCGGCAAAGATATCTCTTCATTTCCAGTGCACTTGACCATTTCTGGAAAGCAAACATTGTCTGCCAGTATAACCAGAAATTCGTATCCCAGAATGAATCCGGCATCACTTCGGAAATGCTGATATCTTCCAGATCTTCTTCCGGTGTGATAAACAGTCTGGAAAGAGCCATAGCTGAATCACGGTCCAGATTGAATTTTCCATCTGTATGTGCATTCTTTCCACAATCCACAGTTGCACGACATAACGAGAAGTTCGGATCTTCTTTGTTGAGACGATAATACTCATCGAGAACTGAGAGATCCGGATTTTTCAGGGATGGTACATCACGGAACATATCCCACATGACTTCGAAGTGGTTGTCCATTTCTCTGCCACCTCTCATGATAAATCCTTTCGAGATATCCTTTCTTCCATCACAGCTTCCACCAGTAATATCCATCTTTTCCAGAAGGTGAATTCTTTCACCTTTCAGGCCACCATCTCGAACAAGATAGAATGCAGCGGTAAGACCGGCAAGACCTGTACCGATGATATAGGCAGATTTTCTGTCTGCTCCCTCCGGTGTAACCGGATGAGCAAATGCTTCATAATTGCCTGCAGAATAATACATATTTTTTGTCCTCCTGTCATTTCTTCTGACACATATATTCTAGAAATCAAAGGCAGAAAAGAATATGAACAGGCTGGCATGAATGATCAAAGAATAGACAGATGAAAGAGTGTGTTCATAATCGAAACAGCATCACTGATCTGTATATTCTGTGTCCATTCGGAAGCGTTTCAGGGCATTGATGAAGTCATTCTGAATGGCTTTACCAAAGCGGGAAACAAGTGTTTTCGGTTCTTCTTTCATATCATTGCGGATCCAGTCCAGCATCACTCCGACAAACATATAGGAATAGATCTTTGCGATGAACTGCTTGTCTTCTTCCCGAATGACCATATCTTTGGAAAGTTCATTCAGTACATCCAGCAGCAGCTGATCTGTTAACGGCTTCAGATATTTTTCAACCTGCTCCATGGATACACAATGGTAGACATTCATGATAAAGGGTTTATTCTCATATACTGCATGAAACAGATCAATGAATCCCTCCTGCCATGTGGAATATGTTTTTCTTCCTTTCAGAGCTTTCTTTGCATCTTCCAGACAGGACCATTCCACAAGGTCATAGATATCCTGAAAATGATAATAGAATGTCATACGGCTGATACCGCAGTCTTCAACAAGGTCATTGATCGTGATTCTGTTGAGTGGCTTTGTTTTCAGAAGATTCTTCAGTGACTGTTCCAGTGAATTTTTTGTAAGCTTACTCATATCAGTTCTCCATTTTGCCATTATACAAAAAAACCGATGCGAATGCACCGGCATGGAATCATCGTCTGTGATGTTCTTCTTTTTCCATCTGTTCTGCCATCCATTGAGCATATGAACAGAGTCTTGTTACTCTTTGCGTATTTTCTTCTCCAGGGAAAAAGAATCTTCCTCCTTTTCCATTAGCCATGGAAAGAATATCGGCACAGTCCTGAACAAAGTCAGCTGCTCTTGGTTTCATCATGACTTTGAATGGAATGACATACAGAGGTATGTCATACTGCTTCTTATCATCTTTGACTTTCCATTCAATATGAGGAAGAATCATGGCCATTTCAAATTCATGCTGGTGGGCATACAGATCAGGATAAGGAATACGGACAAACAGAACCTTGTCAGAAATACCTTCCTGAGCTGCGAATATATTCAGATGTGCAGCAAGAAATCCCGAAGCAAATCCTTCTCCACAGCAGACTGCGATACGATGCTGTTTCATGTGATACCTCCAATCAAAAACCATACAGAACGATCTGTATGGTTCATGTATATATCGGTTTTAAAGGAAAGTCAATGGATGAGGGGAACGTAATCGTTTACACTGTCTTTTTTGAGAAGAACAACTTGAACAATGTCAGAACACAAGGAATCATCATGATACAGATACCTAACATGGATACGTATCTGGCACCAAATGCATCGATGATATAACCGGAATATGTTAAGGCAATGATTCCTGAGAAGCCACCGTACATCGTATCGGATAGACTATGCGCGGTTGTCTTCATCTGATCTGGAACACAGGTTTCAACGATCTCTCTTTGGGTTGGAAGCATG
Organism: Bulleidia sp.; assembly: GCA_016293365.1. Lineage (GTDB taxonomy): Bacteria > Bacillota_I > Bacilli_A > Erysipelotrichales > Erysipelotrichaceae > Bulleidia. Next base: position 3,318 of record JAEDEK010000032.1, read on the forward strand.
ATACCGTAGCTCATGTTGCTGAAGACAGTTCCGGCAATGATCATCCATGGATTGATGGCAGTTGTGATGAGCACCATTGTGATCAGTACACTGCATGACATCAGAAACAGTCTGATGTTTGCAGGAATTCGCTTGAGATTACCTGAAATGAAGATGAAAAGAGCCTGTACACATACACCAATAAAGGAGTCCATGCCAAGCATGCCGACATCACCACCGACATTCTGGATGAATACAGTCTTGAGGTTGTTGATCGGATTGATGGACAGACCTGTAAAGAAAACAACAACAACTCCGAACATGAATGGTCCGATCTTCATCAGATCCTTTATTCCACCACTGTTTTTTCTGTCTGTTTTTACAACAACACTTTCAAACTTCTCTTCTTTGATGGAAAAAGCGATTGCCAGCACAAGAGCAGCCAGAGTAATGGAACATACCGGTATTGTAATATATCCGAACATTCCAATGAGCATTCCCATCCCAAGAGCCATGACAGCATAGCCGATGGATCCGATGGAACGGGCACGACCATATGTACCAGCATCCTTATGGAAGGCTCTTAACATCCAGGAGTCCAGGTTGGAACCTAACGGTACCGCAAGAAATCCGAAGATCGGATACAGACATGCGGAAATCCAGTAGTTTCTGGAAGCAAAGAACCAGATCAGAAAGCCTGTGGCAACAGCTGCGATGTATTCAGGAATGAAGATATTTCTGTTTGTCTGTTTTTTATCACATAATGGACCCCAGAAAAAAGCTCCGAAGAAGGATGCTCCCATGTAAGCAGCCAGCATAATGGACAGAACGGAACTGGACATGCCACATTCCAGAAGATATGTTGTTGTAAACCCTGCACATGCCGCAAAGAATGCCCAGAACAGACAATCCATGACACTGAATGTCAGAAATGTTTTCGTATCTACGTAATTCATTGTATCTCCTTTTTTGCCGGCAAATCATATCACTGATTCATGCATGTTCACATAATTTCCTGAATATGAAAAAACCGGCGGATAAGCCGGCTTTGAAAAGTGGAATCAGTCGAGATCTTCACCATCGGATTCGATGCACTTCTTATACCAGAAGAAGGAATCCTTTCTGGAACGTGCATAGTCACCTGTACCATCGTCATGACGGTTGACATAGATGAATCCGTATCTCTTGTACATTTCACCTGTACCACAGGATACAAGGTCAATTGGTCCCCATGTTGTATAACCGATTAACGGAACACCATCAATTTCGATCGCATCTTTCATTGCCTTGATGTGATCTCTGAGGTAGTCGATACGGTATGTATCATGGATGGAACCATCTTCTTCAACCTTGTCAATCATGCCAAGACCGTTTTCTACAACCATTAATGGTGTGTGTGGATAACGGGAAGCAAGCAGGTTCAGAGTATAACGCAGTCCAAGAGGGTCAATCTGCCATCCCCATGGAGAAGCTTCCAGATATGGATTCTTGACACCCATGAAGACATTACCTGCACCAAGTTCAGCTTCATGTGTTGTAGAACATGCAGACATGTAGTAAGAGAATGTGTACATGTCAACCTTACCTTCTTTAATGATTGCAAGATCTTCTTCATTTTCAAGGAAGGAGAAGTCTGTAACACCATTATCACTCAGCAGCTTCTTTGTGTAATGTGGGTATTCACCTCTGACATGAACGTCACCACAGAAGTTGTTCATGAAGTTCATTGTATCCAGGCCCTTCATAACATCTTTTGGATCCGGTGTCAGCGGGTAGTTTGTCAGATGTGCGATCATGCATCCGATCATGAAATCAGGATTGATCTTATGACCTTCAATAACAGCCTTTGCGGAAGCAACGAATTCGTTGTGCAGTGCAGCATATCTGACATTCGGATCAACCTTGAGCTGATCTACCGGACGCTGAGACTTATCAGCATATTCTTCATCTGTAACAACACCGATGCCATTATAGCCGGAACCGACAAGAGCACAGTTGATTTCATTGAATGTCAGCCAGTACTTGACCTTATCCTTGTATCTTCTGAAACATGTTGTTGCATACTTGACGAACATGTCGATGACACGTCTGTCAGAGAAACCATGATACTTGACGGAAATGTTCCATGGAATTTCATAATGGCAAAGAGTTACCAGTGGTTCGATGCCATATTTTCTGCATTCATCGAATACATTGTCATAGAACTTCAGACCTGCTTCATTCGGTTCAGCGTCATCTCCATTCGGATAGATTCTTGCCCAGTTGATGGACAGGCGGAAGCACTTGAAGCCCATTTCAGCAAATAATGCGATGTCTTCCTGATAACGATGATAGAAGTCAATTGCTTCATGGGATGGGTAATAAACGCCCTGTTCAATTTCTGGTGAGAACTTTCTAGGTGTGGATACGTTACCACCCTTTAACATATCGGCGTCATTCAGGCCCTTACCGTCTTCCAGATAAGCACCTTCGCACTGATTGGCAGCAACAGCGCCACCCCATAAGAAATTCTTTGGAAATGCCATAATCTTATTTTCTCCTTTTTTCTATAAGAACATTGTAAGCGGTACAAATCAGATATTCAGTTCCTGATTGTGGAAATACGGAAAACATTTTTCTGAAGTTGTAAAATACTGTAGACTGACTGAAATAGGTCAGTATGCATGAAATGAATAGCTGCTTTCACTTCCGGCATTGTACTTTCCATAGCATCTGTTTTTACAATGATGATGTAAGGAAGGTAAAAAAGAAATGGAAAAGAAAACACTGTATATCATGCGTCATGGACAGACGCTCTTCAATCTTCAGCATAAGATTCAGGGATGGTGCGATGCACCACTGACTCCTCTTGGAATCACGCAGGCACAGGTGGCAAAGGAATATATTGACAGTCAGAATGTCACATTCGATCATGCCTATTCTTCCACCAGTGAAAGAGCTTGCGATACATTGGAAATCGTGCTCGGAAGTGAGTATCCATATAAAAGAGTCAAAGGTTTAAAGGAATGGAACTTCGGTGCATTTGAAGGTAAGGATGAATGCCTGAATCCAAAACTTCCATATCTTGATTTCTTTAAGCAGTTTGGTGGAGAAGGACAAAGCGAAGTACAGGAAAGAATGGTAAAAACCATTACGGAAATCATGGATCAGGAAGATCATCATACGGTATTCATGGTATCCCATGGAGCTTCCGTAGCCAATTTCTACAGAGCATTTGAACAATATGCAAAGGTTGAAAAGAAGGAAAGATTCTATAACTGCTGTGTACTGAAATACACATATGAAAACGGCATCTTTGTACTGGAGGAACTGTTCAACAAAAACATCACCGAATAAGTTTATACAGGAGGCATACATGAAAGAAAAGAAATCAGTATTTGGAGCTGTGGATCTTCTCCACGGGCCGATTCTTCCGGCTCTGGTAACATTCATGATCCCGATCTTCATCTCCTATCTGTTTCAGCAGCTGTACAACGCTGTGGATACAGCACTTGTAGGAAATCTGCTTGGAACATCATCACTGGCAGCTGTCGGTGCCTGTGCATCGGTATTTGAATTCATGGTCGGATTCATGATGAGTCTTGGCAATGGATTCTCCATCGTTGTGGCACGTGCATTCGGCTCTCAGGATGAAAAGAGAATGAAGAAGGCGATCGCAATTTCCATTGTGATCGGTCTGTTGACAACACTTGTATTTACAGTGTTCTCGATTGCAGGTATGGAGTGGCTGCTTGTACTGATCGATACACCTGCAGAGATACTTGGTGAAGCAATGGCTTATATTCAGGTAATCGGAATCGGTGTCATTGTCATGTTCCTGTACAACTATGCATCCGGTATTCTGCGTTCCATCGGAAACTCATTCATGCCGCTGGTATTCCTTGTATTCTCTTCCTTATTAAATATTGTACTGGACTATGCATTCATGAAATGGTTTGGACTTGGTGTCGCTGGGGCAGCACTGGCAACGGTTGTTTCCCAGGGCGCATCTGCAGTGGGATGTATCGGCTATATTCTGATGAAGGAAAAACAGCTCGTACCATCTGCGAAAGACTTTGTGCTTGATAAGGAACTGATTCAGGACCTGGCTGGTCAGGGATATTCCATGGCATTCATGGGTTCCATCGTTTCTGTAGGAAGTATTATCCTGCAGTCAGGTATTAACGGTCTTGGTACGGAAATCATTGCCGGACATGTTGCAGCAAGAAAGGTATATGCCATCATGAACCTGCCGTTTATGGCAATGTCCATGGCTGTATCAACATTTGTATCTCAGAATAAGGGATGTAATCAGGGTAAGAGAATTCTTTCCGCAATGAAGACAGCCTATATCTTCGATGTTGTGGCTGCGGTAGGTATTTCTGCACTTCTGTGGTTTACAGCTCCATCTTTGATCCATCTGATTTCCGGATCTGACAGTGCAGTCATCATCGGTAACGGATCCCGTTTCCTGTATATAGTCGGTCCATTCTATGCAGTGCTTGGTGTACTGATTCAGACACGATTTGCATTACAGGGCATCGGTTCCAAGATTCTTCCACTGTTCTCTTCTGTCATTGAATGTGTCGGTAAGATTCTGTTTACATTCTTCCTGATTCCATTATTCGGATATGAGGCAGTAATCTGGTGTGAACCGGTTATCTGGTGTGTTATGACAGTGGAACTGCTGATCAGTTTCTATACAAACTCCTATATCCGGGAAACAATGAAAGCGTGAAATGAAAAGGGATGTGAAAAATGAGTTTTCACATCCCTGTTTTTTGTCATATGAAGAAGATCAGAGATACTCTTTGAGGCTGTGGAAGATTTTACCATCAACAGAAACGGCTGGTTCAGCACTTACCATGGAGTTGTAGATGGCTTCCTGTACTGCTTCTGCTGCAGCTTCAAATACAGGATTGATCAGATCTTCATGGATGCAGGAATATGTACTGACAGGCTGATCTGTCTTTCGGTTGGCTGTCGTAAAACCGATCATGATTTCTCCGCTGCCATGACCTGTATAGGCGCCGGTTCTGGCGATACCGACACCGCATCTGCGGATGATCCGATACAGCTGACGTTCTGACACAGGAAGGTCCGTTGCCAGGATGGTCATGATGGAACCTCTGTCTTCTTTACTTGCGGCATCCTTTTCATGATGCATGGATACCATGATTCTTTTTCCGATCGGATCATTGTTGATGATCAGATCTTCCGTGGAACCGAAATTGGACTGGACAAGAATACCGATGGTATATAGATGATCATCGATGGTAATGACTCTTGATGCTGATCCGATACCGCCTTTGAGTCCATAACATACAGTTCCTGTACCTGCTCCGACACTTCCTTCTTCAAAGATGGTGGAAGCATTTCTGATTGCAGAAAGAACATGTTCTTCTGTTACTGCACGTCTTTGAATATCATTGATTCTGGAATCATTGCATTCACCGACAATCGGATTGATGGAATATACTTCCTTTCCATCCTGATGGGTCAGATCAATCATATAGGAAACCACTGCATCACATACCTTTCCGACATTGAGAGTATTGGTCAAAGCAATTGGTGTTTCCAGGGTGCCGAGTTCTTCAATCTGCGGGATACCTGCAGTCTTTCCAAAACCGTTATGAACATAGGCTGCAGCGGTGTATTTATGCAGGAATGGATTGTCGGAACCAGGCAGTATGACAGTAACCCCTGTATGAACTTTATCCTGGTGGAGGGTGCAGTGTCCGACTTTTACTCCAGGTACATCGGTGATTGTGTTGTTTGTACCGGTCTTGTGTTTTCCAATCGTGATTCCGTAATTTCTGATTCTTTTCTGCATGAATTCTGACTCCTTTATGTCTCAATTATAGTCGGATGTGCCATTTTGGAAATGGAACATGCCAAAATGAACATCTGTTTCATGACAAGTTCACAGGATCTATGAGATACTATTAGTCAGGAAGTGATGAATATGAATGAACTGGAAGAAAAAACATTGACAAAAACATATGTATACGAAGGACCAGTTGTCAACCTTCGTGAAGATACGGCAGAAATGCCGGATCATACCATCGCAAATAGAACGCTTGTGGAACATCCAGGTGGTGTCGGTATTGCTTTGGAAGACGAAGAAGGCAGATTCTATTTTGTCAGCCAGTGGCGGTATGCACAGTCTGTAGTGACTCTGGAATACCCGGCTGGAAAAAGAGAAAAAGGTGAAGATGATCTCGCTGTAGCAAAAAGAGAGATTGCGGAAGAAACCGGATATGAAGGAAAAGACTGGGTATACCTTGGAACCATCTATCCGACTCCTGCCTATGACAGTGAAACAATCGGGCTTTACTATGCAAAAAAAGGAAACTATGTCGGTCAGCATCTGGATCAGGATGAGCATATCAATGTCAGCCTGCTGACGCTGGATGAAATTACAGATAAAATCATTGCAGGGGAAGTGCATGATGCAAAGACGGTATCCATGACTTTCCTTATAAAGGAAATGAAGGAAAGGGGACTCATTCAATGAAGCTCGGAATCATTGGTGCCATGGATGTAGAGGTGGAATATCTGATCAGATCCATGGATGTAAAAAAAGTATCTGTTCACGCCGGACAGACTTATTATGAAGGAAATATCGGAAAAACAGATGTTGTTGTTGTGCAGTGTGGAATCGGTAAAGTACGTGCGGGTATGGCAGCACAGGTGCTGTGCAGCTGTTTTCAGGTAACACATATTATCAATACAGGTATTGCCGGTTCTTTGAACAACGATATCAACATCGGTGATATTGTTGTTTCTAAAGATGCGGTATTCCACGATGTGGATGCGGTGAATTTCGGTTATCAGTTAGGTGAAATACCGGGAATTGGAACGTTGTATTACAAGGCTGATGAAACTCTGCAGAAACTTGCAGCTGATGCAGTAAAGGAATGTGCTCCGGAAGTGAATGCTTTTTATGGAAGAGTTGCAACAGGTGATGTATTTGTATCCGACCGTGCAAAAAAGGAATGGATTCGTGAAACATTTCATGCGGACTGCACAGAAATGGAAGGATGTGCCATTGCGGAATGCGCATATCTGAATCAGATACCGTTTGTGATCATCCGTGCAATCTCAGATAAGGCGGATGAATCAGTCAGCGAAACCTATGAAGTGTTTGAAGCAAAAGCTGCCAGACACTGTGCAGCTATTGTGCACTACATGGTGGAGAATCTATGAGAAAAAGAAAGATGACAACACTGTACCTGATGACGGGTGTGCTTGTTCTTTCTCTTCTGATCGGCTTGCTGGTACATTATCAGCTTTCTGTTGAGGAAACAGCATCGAAGGAACCTGTTGTTCAGGAAAAGGAACCGGAAAAAGAAGAAGTACAGAAAGAAAACCAGGAAGAAAAGGAAGACGAACCTGAAGAAGAGGAAACTGAGCAGCAGGAACAGGAAAATACAGTGATCGATGATCCGGTTGAGGAAGAACCGGTTGATCAAGAACCAGTACAGAAAGTCCCTGTATATACACCACCGACACTATCTGGAGAGTTTTCTGATCCATACAGTCTTCTTGTTGTGGCAAATAAAAAGTATGCACTGGATTATTATTTTGAACCAACTGACCTGAGAGTGGTCAATGCCACAGGAAACAGAACACATTATCTGCGTGACTGTGCAGCCTCAGCACTGGAATCGATGTTTGCTGCTGCAGCACAGGAAGGCATTACCCTTGTAACATGTTCCAGTTATCGCTCTGCTTCCTATCAGGCTTCACTGTATAATAACTACGTAGCCATGTATGGTACAGCAACTGCGGACACGATTTCCGCACGTCCTGGGTATTCCGATCATCAGACAGGTCTTGCAGCAGACATTGGAGATCATGATCAGGCAACGGTATTTACGCAGGCAATGGAATATACAGTGGAAGGGCAATGGCTGTATGCGCATGCTCATGAATATGGGTTTATTCTTCGTTATCCAAAAGGAAAGGAATGGATTACAGGCTATTCCTTTGAACCATGGCACTACCGTTATGTAGGTGTGGATTACGCAACCGCAATCTATAATGTTTCGCCGGATTGTACACTTGAAGAGTATTTCGGAATTGAAGGTGGCGATTACGCGTATTAAGAGGTGAATATGGATCTGAGTTTTATGATTAATGTCATCATCGGTGTTCTGATTGTATCCATGTTTTTTTCCATGCTGAATCAGAAAAAGCCGGATCTGCTGACACAGAAGAAAGGGAACAGAAGATATGAAAAGGTAAGAGCCATCAATCGTAAAGCGGATGAAGATCTGCTTGGAAGAAGGTTCTCTGTTCCAAGAGACGGCAGGGATGAAGTAGCAGTCAATCTGTATGAAATCAGCAGTGATCAGCCGACTCCGGTTGTTTATGTCGTGCATGGTGGAAATCTGTTTGATGGTGATGCAGATCAGTGTGATACATTCTGTCACAGAATGTCCCGGTTATGGAACTGCATGATCATTGCCATCAACTATACCAAGCTGGATGTACAGGTCCCTCCATATCAGCAGGATGAAATCATTGATACAGTTGAATATTTCTCTTCCAGAAGTGCATTCTATCACATCGATCCTTCCAGAAGTGCATTTGTCGGTTTTTCCGGTGGTGCTTATCTGATGATGGGGGCTGCGGCAATTCTTCATACCAAAGGAATGGATCTGAAAGGCATGATTTCCTTTTATCCTTTGATCGATGATTCTTCCATTCAGCTTGTGGATCAGGGAATCTATCGCACTCCGATAACCTTTATTACATGTGAGAATCAGCAGGAAATTCAGATGGTGGATCATCTTGTATCTCACCTTGAGCAGGCAGGAGTGCAGACGGATGTCAGAAATTATTCTGCAGCTGTAACCGGATTTATTGAAGTCAACAATCCGGAATATGAACAGAACAGATATTACCAGAAGGGCAGAGACCAGATGTATACACAGGATCAGAAAGACTACGCTGCAGCCTGTGAAATCTGGATGGCAGGCGTTCTGGAACGTTATTTTGAAAAGGAAAACTGATGGCAAAGAAGAAAAGAAAAGTCAGATATGACAGAATCATTATTCTGATACCTGGCTGTGCACTGATCATTGGTGCCATCTTCATGGGTATCAGCTGCATAACAGATGAAAATAAGACACAGACATCGGATCAGCCTGGCAACAGTGCAAAAGAGCCTGTCAAAGACATTACACAGGTGGAAGGATATCAGATTCTGAAAGATGGCGGGCTGAGTGATGAGCAGATTGAAGAAATGACCACGTTATCCAATTACTGGCCACAGCGTGCGCAGCGTTATGCTGCTTATCAGGGAGCAGAGACGGTCGAACTGACAGTACTGCATGTCAATATGGATCTGGATCTTGAACCATATGAAAACAGTGTTACTGTAACGGATGATGCAGACATGACACTTCTTGTCAATAAATCGCACGCTTTGCCGGAAGGGTATGTACCAGCAGATCTTGGGGTCATGGAACAGTATGCCTGTGTTGCAGGAGAAGACTACTCCTGTCAGGATGTGGCATACATGGAATTAAGAAGTGAAGCACTGAATGCCTATTACCAGTGGTGTCAGGCTGCACAGGAGCAGGGGATCTCGATTCGTGCAATTGCAGGTTACAGAAGTTATGACTATCAGGCGGGCTTGTGGAATTATAATGCCGGACTGTATGGGGAAGAATACGCAGACCTGTATTATGCACGTCCAGGCCAGAGTGAGCATAACAGCGGTCTGGCTGTAGATATTACATTCAATGGCCATAATTTCAATGAAATCGAATTATACGATGGATATGAATGGATTCTGAGCAGTGCGCATGATTATGGATTCATTCTCAGATATCCTGAAGAAAAACAGGATATAACAAGATATGGATATGAAAGCTGGCACTTCCGTTATGTTGGAAAAGATGCGGCAAAGATCATATACGATAATAACTGGACACTGGAGGAATACCATGGCTCGCAGAAGAAAGAGAAAACTCAGAACTGACAGACTGATCTTACTGGCAGCAGGCTGCATATGTGTCATCATATGCTGTGTTTTAGGTGGAAAGGCAGTTTTTTCCGCAATGAATAAAGGAAAAGATGATAACCAGAAACAACCGACGTCAGTTGTGCAACAGCCACAGCAGGAAGAGGATGAACCGAATGTCATTTCACTGGTTGGCGTTGGTGACAACCTGATTCATGAAACAGTTTATCTGGATGCGGAAAATGATGATGGTACATATAACTTTGAAAAGATGTATGCCAATGTCAAAGAGGATATTCAGGCGGCAGATCTCGCATTCATCAATCAGGAAACGGTACTTGGTGGAACTGAGCTGGGTCTTGCAGGATATCCATGCTTCAATTCTCCAACAGAGATTGCACAGAATCTCAAGGATACCGGATTTACTTTTGCCAATATCGCATCCAATCATACTCTGGACCGTTTCCAGGCCGGTATTGATGCGACAAGAAAGGCGTTTGATGATGTTGGTATCGTGGTGGATGGTGCATATTCCAGCCAGGAGCAGTTTGATACGATTCCTGTCTTTGAAACAAAAGGAGTGAAGTTCAGTTTCCTTGCCTATACATATGGCACAAATGGAATTGAACCGGATAATCCATGGAGTATATCCTATTATGATGAGGAACAGATCAGATCGGATGTAGCACGTGCAAAAGAAATCAGTGATGTGGTGATCGTGTCAGCACACTGGGGTGATGAACATGCGCATCAGCCGAATGATTTTCAGACATACTATGCACAGCTGTTTGCGGATCTTGGCGTAGATCTGGTGATCGGTACACATACGCACTCCATAGAGCCGGTGGAATGGCTGACGGGTGCAAACGGAAACAGAACGCTGGTCATCTATTCTCTTGGCAATTTCATCGGTGGCATGTTGACGACAAACAATGCGATCGGCGGAATGATCAAATTGGATTTTGTGCAGACAGATGATTCCATTACCATTGAAAATGTGAAGTGGGTGCCGACTTTTATCCATTTTGAAGGAGATCAGAACAATATTCTGGATGTCCGTTACAACTATCAGTCCTATAAACTGAGTCAGTATACCGATGAGCTTGCAGCAAAGCATGTTCTCAACGGATATGAAGGGGAGACTGTTTCAGTACAGCAGATCAGAGAACTCACTGAAAGTGTCATCAGTTCTGAATTCCTGGATCTGAACGGATAAATGAGAAAATGAGCATAATCTGATGAAAGGATTATGCTTTTTGAATGGAAAAAAGCAGATCTGTTTCAAATATAAGAAATAATCAGGAAAAAAGAAATTATCCATTACAATGCATTTGTTAAAAGAGGGAAAAAGAATGAAATGTAAACTGGAAAAGGTTCATCTTGGTATTATTATTGCGATGTGCGGTATTGTAGGTGCTTCTGTAGGGATCAATATCAGTACTGCCGGTGTATTCTACAATCCGATGGCGGCGGTTCTTGGAGTTGGGAAAGGTGCCATTTCCATGACAACTACGATCATGTCTGTGCTGATGGCATTTACAAGTATGCTGATTCCAACACTTCTGAAGCATATTCACGTCAGAAAACTGCTTTGGGTTTCTGCAGCATGTCTTGTGGTTGGTACGATTATGTGTGCATTTTCATCTGAATTATGGATGCTGTATCTTTGGAATGGATTGAAGGGAATCGGTGCAGGTCTTTCCGGATTTGTTCTTGCAACGATGATCATCAACAACTGGATCTATGTCAATCATGGTCTGGTTGTCAGCATTGTCATGAGTTTCTCCGGAGTGGCGGGTGTATTGTTTTCATCACCATTTTCTACGATTATTGCATCATTCGGTTATCAGACAGCGTATCTTGTGATGGCTGTATTGATCTTTATCTTCTATATTCCATGCCTTTTCTTCCCGCTTGGTGTAAAGCCGGAAGATATCGGAAAAAAGCCGTATGGCTATGAAGCGTATCTGGAACATAAAAAGAATGCTTCAGCTTCGGTAGTATCGGAAGGTGGCGCAAGAGAAACAAGTTTCGATGGTTTCAAACTTGGTATATTGTTTGTATTTACAGCTCTTGTCAGTGTTATTGCTGCATTATTCATGCATCTTTCCGGCTATGCAGAAGTACTCGGGTTTGGCGCAGGTGTTGGTGCAATGCTGATCAGTGCGGTCAACCTTGCAAATGTGGCAGCCAAACTGGTATATGGAACACTGGCAGACCGTGTGGGTACACTGAAATCTTCTCTTCTTGTCGGAACGATCAGTTTTATCGGTATTCTAGGATTCTTCTTTGCAAATAACGCAACCATGCTTCTGATCTGTTCACTGTTATATGGATGTACGATGCCGAACAGTGCGATTGCAATTTCACTGGCATGTTCCGATATTTTCGGAGCAGAAAACTATGGAAGAATATATCCGATGGTAAATCTGGTTGGTGCATTGACCAATTCCCTTGGTATTACAATGCTCGGCTTCCTGTATGATGCTACGCAAAGCTACATGCCATTATTCATTCTGTCTCTTATCATGCAGGGAACTGCAATGGTTGTCATTTCCATACTTTACAAAACAAAAAAAGCTTAACGTACGAAAGATGCAGATTCTGACGACTGCATCTTTTTAACTCCAGAACGATGTAAACGGTTACATAAAGAAATGCTGAAAATTTGCATAAACATCGCATTTCAGGCTTGTAAAATGGAAATGAATTTGGTAATATAAACGAGCCGTTGGGGAATACTGAGAGCTAATCGATCAGGGAAGAGT
>JAEDEK010000033.1 GCA_016293365.1 Bulleidia sp.
AAAGAAAAGATGTGCATCACAAAGTGATCCATCATCTTCTGACAATGATCTCATTGACATAATTATGATTGAACATGAAGCGGATCTGTTCAGGATCATCTGTCTGTCCAAGTACCCACATCAGTTTTGTCACACACGCTTCACTGGTCATATCAAAGGCTTCAATGACGCCATGTTCCAATGCCCTTTTCCCTACTTCATACACGGAAAAGTCACTGCGTTCGTACAGGCACTGGCTGCATACAACGACAGAAATACCATGATCCAGAAGATCCACGATTCTGCCTGTCAGATCTCTGCGGATATAGGAAAGACCACCGATGCCAAATGCCTCAATGACGACGCCTTTGATATCCATATGCATCAGCATATCAAAGATCATCGGATTCATGCCCGGAATCAGTTTCAGCAGGAATACATCTTCACATAACGTATCAATCAATCTGCATGGTCCATGTAAAGAAGGAAGCAGTTCTTCATGGATCTGCAGGCCAAGACTGTTGACTGTTGCGATATATGGATAGTTGACACTTTCAAAGGCATGAAATCCGGTTGTGCGTACCTTGACAGCACGTGCACCAAGTATGATCTTGCGGTTGAAGGCAACAAATACACCAGGATGAGCTGATGCCGCCATCGCAAGAGCAAGCCGCATGTTTTCCTGCCCATCACTTAATGGATGGGATAAAGGAAGCTGTGATCCGGTTAATACAACCGGAATGTTCAGATTGGAAAGCATGAAGGAAAGGGCACTTGCGGTATAGGCCATCGTATCCGTGCCATGTGTGATGACAATGCCATCAAAGTCATTTACTCTTTCAAAGACACATTCTCCAATCAGTTTCCACTCCTCCGGCTGCATGTTACTGGAGTCGATGGTAAATAGATCATGAATGGTAATGTCATATTGAGATGTCATGTTACCAAGCAGGTGATACAGTGTCTCTCCCTTACTTGATGCATATAGTCCATGTTCTCCTTCGATACTGGCGATGGTACCGCCTGTAGTTATCCAGCAGATCTTTTTCATATGATGTTTCCCTTTATTATTTTATGCACTGTGCAACAGAAAACAACCCGGATTCTTTCCAGGTTGTGAAAATCTTTTACTTCTGCTTTTTCTTCATTCTTGTATATTTTCTGCCAAGGTTGAGTTTGAGGAACTTCATCAGTGTTTCCTGATCTTCTTTGGAGAAGTCCAGTTCCTTTGTCACATATTCATCCGGCTTCTTTTCATTCTGGGATTCGACGGTGAAGTATACCGCAATGACATTCTTACGCTCTTCAAAGTCATAGGAGCGGACGATGTTCCATGGATAGAACTTACCTGCAGATAACAGACCTTCTTCACCGACTCCATCACGTACAACCATGTATGCAGTAACCGCAATGATAGTCATACAGATACGCAGATAGTCCCACAGCGTTGTATTCTGGTTTGTAAGCAGGAAAGATACGAAAGACATCACACCGATCGCAAGGAACATGATTCTGACGGTTGACCACTGCTGGTCCTGAATGATGACCTTGCCCTTCCACTTATTCCAACGGATAAGCATGACAACTGAAAGCACCGCAAAAATGACGGAAATTGCGATGTTCAGAATCATATTGATATTCGGATCACTGAAATTCATATATGCATATCTCCTTTATTCTTTTATTATTGAATCACAATGCATGTATTATACCATGATCATCACATCATTTTGTGACAATTTCAGCAATTATGTTTCCGTTTTACGCTCAGAAAGATTACAATAAAACCCATGGAAAGAAAAAATGAATTACTGATCTGTCAGCTGATCCAGTACGGGATCGATCATCAGCTGATTGAACAGGCAGATGCCTTCTGGTGTGCCAACCGGATTGCCGATCTGCTTCTCATCACACTTTCACCGGATTTCAGCTGTCAAAGGCAGCCGTATGAAAGTCTGTATGCTATCCTGGATCAGCTGATCGAAACCGGAATCCGTCATGGTGTCATAACAGATTCTGCCATTGACCGGGATATCCTGGATACAAAACTGACAGGAATTCTGACCCCTGCCCCATCTTTGGTCAATAGATCTTTTCATTCCTGTTATGCAGACAGCCCGAAGAAGGCAACCGACTGGTTTTACAAGCTGCAGAAGGATGTCAACTATATCCGTGCCGACAGGATTGAAAAAGACAGAAAATGGCTGTATGAAGGTCAATACGGCACTCTTGAAATCACCATCAACCTGTCCAAACCGGAACTGGATCCAAAATCCATCGCCGCAATGAAACGGACAGGAAACGTAAACTACCCATATGATCTGTTATGTAATCAGAATGTCGGCTTTGCCGGTAATGCAGGGCATCCTTCCAGAATGAATCTGCGACAGGTCCCTTTGACACTGCAGGATGAACCATGGCTGCTGCAGTACAGTCCATATGCTTATTTCGATCAGCACTGCATCGTATTGACAGAAGAAAAAAGACCGATGCGGATCGACCGGCATGCCTTTGCATGTCTCTTGGATTTTGTGGATGCCTTCCCTCACTACTTCATCGGTTCCAATTCCGACCTGCCGATTTCCGGTGGATCGATCCTTGGACATGAACATTTTCAGGCTGGTGCACATGTGTTTGCGATGAACCAGGCCCCTGTCAGACACACCATCCGTTTTGAAGGATATCCGGATATTGAGGCAGGTATTGTTGAATGGCCGATGTCTGTCATACGCCTGAGTGGCTCAGACAAAGAAGAAATGATTCATCTTGCAACGCATATTCTGAACAGCTGGCAATGTTACAGTGATCCTGAAAACATGATCTTTGATCATCTGAATCAACAGCTGAAAAGTACCATCACACCGATTGTACATCGATACCAGGATCAGTATGTCATGGATCTTGTTCTGCGCAACAACCTGACAACCGATGCGTATCCACTTGGATACTTCCACCCTCATCCAAAGCTCCATCACATCAAAAAGGAAAATATCGGTCTGATCGAAGTCATGGGACTTGCGATCCTTCCAGGAAGACTTCAGAAGGAAATGGAAGCTGTCAAAGATGCAGTCATTCATAAAAAAGACCTGAATGAAAATCCACTGACAGCACCACATGCAGCGTGGGTCCATCAGTGGAGACAGGAATACAATGAGATCCAGGAAGATCATATCGATGCAATCATCCAGAAGGAAATCGGAAAGGTATTCGAACAGGTTCTTGTCGACTGCGGCATCTTCCGATCATTACCTGCCTGGGAAAGATTCCTCTGTTACTGTCATGCAGCACTGGAACCGTAAGGTTCCTTTTTTATTGATTCAGCATGGAAACAAGCTCTGCTTCGATATATGGTGTCCACCATAACAGATATCCTGCTTTGGTTGGATGAATCGGATCAGCCATATACAGTTTTTTCTGTGAATCTGTAATGGTGTTGAATGCTGCATCATTCCACAGATCAATCACACCGATCTTCCATTTCTTCTGTATCTGCAATAACAGACTTACCATGTTCTGATAGCTGGTGCTGTCATACACTGGATTTGTATAGAATACAACCGGACAGTTCCATGTTGAGGATGCATAGGCAATGATATATTCAATCGCACCGGCAACCGTGGATGTATCAAAGTCTGATAACTGTCTGGAGTCACTGACTTCACCCAATGGCAGATTCTTTGTTGCATCATTTGTCGACAACTGACAGACAAACAGATCTGCATGTACAGATGCATCAATTGTCTTCATTCTGGAAATATAGGACGATGAACCAAGATCCACTAATGTTGTGCCGGATACTGCTTCCTTGACCATCGTACACCCATGTCTTGCGCATAGATCTTCCACAAAGGAAACACCACAGGATGCTGCTCCATAGGTTACCGAACTGCCAAGGAAAATCACATTCTTTCCACGCAGTGGACTGTTGTCATACACACCTGCCTCAGATGCATCATACCTGCTCTGATTGCCTTTCAGAAATGGAATTCTTTTACGGATCAGTTTGCGGAATGGTCCTTTACCATACAGAAAACCGGCTCCTAATGGAATCATTGCAGTGACTGCTGCGGTTGTCAAAGCAGCACCTATCATTGTTTTTTTCTTCATAACGACCTCTCTTATGTGTATTTTACAGTTCTGTAAAAGAAAAAACCAGCCGGAAGTGAATCTGACTGGTTCTATATCCTATCGGATTGTAATACGGTAACCATCTTCGTCGGCATCGACATAAATGGTCTTACCTGCAACACTGTCACTGGCAAGAATTGCTCTGGCAACAGCAGTTTCTATTTCACGCTGAATGTGACGACGCATTGGACGTGCACCAAACTGTGGATCCACGCCAAACTGCAGAATTCTGTCTTTGGCACGATCTGTGACTTCCAGTTCTGCATCCTTGTCTTTTTCGATTCTTTCCGCAAGCAGGCGGATGAACTTGTCGGCAACCTGACGCTGTACATCCAGATCCAGTGCATTAAAGACAATGATTTCATCAATTCGGTTAATCAGTTCAGGACGGAAGAAACTGTGTACTGCATCCATATAATGCGCACTTCTTTCCTTCTGGTCTGCTTCAAATGCATATTCAGAACCAAGGTTGGAAGTCATGATCAGAATCGTATTTCTGAAATCGACCGTTACCCCCTTGGAGTCGGTGATTCTACCATCATCGAGAATCTGAAGCAGGATATTGAATACATCCGGATGTGCCTTTTCGATTTCATCCAGCAGAACAATGGAATACGGATTTCTGCGGACGGCTTCCGTCAGCTGTCCACCCTCTTCATATCCGACATATCCTGGAGGAGCACCGATGAGTCTGGACACACTGAATTTCTCCATGTATTCTGACATATCAATCCGCACAATACGGGACTCATCATCGAATAACTGTTCGGCAAGTGCCTTGGCAACTTCCGTCTTACCAACACCGGTCGGACCAAGGAACAGGAAGGAACCAAGAGGTCTGTTTTCATCCTGAATACCTGCCTTGGAACGCATGATTGCATCAGATACAAGATTCAATGCTTCATCCTGACCCATGACACGATGTGCCAGAGCTTCATGCAGATGCAGAATCTTTTCCTTTTCAGTGGACTGAAGTCTGCTGACTTCAATATGTGTCCATCTCGATACGATCTTTGCGATAGCATCTTCATCTACTGTCTGTTTCAGCATTGCCCCTTCTTTCGGGTCATTGCCTCTTCTGATCAGTTGTTCCAGTTTTGGAATCGTGTTGTACTGCAGTTCACCGGCTTTTTCATAGTCAGCTCTGTTCTGTGCTTCAATCAGATCTCTTCTTGCCTGATCCAGTTTTTCCTGGGCCTGAGCAATCTGATTCAGCTCCTGCTTTTCGCTGTTCCACCTGTTCATGCCTGCTTCAAACTTCTCACTCAGGTCTGCCAGTTCCTTTTCAATTTCCGCTTTTCTGGCCATTGCCTTATCATCGGTTTCCTTTTTCATGGAAGCCTGTTCCATTTTGAGTGTACGGATCTTACGGTCCATCGTATACAGTTCCGGTGGCATGGAATCCAGAGCCACTCTTGTTGCGGAGCATGCTTCATCGACAAGGTCGATTGCCTTATCCGGAAGGAAACGGTCGGAAATATAACGGTCGGACAGTCTTGCGGCGGATACAAGTGCTTCATCGAGGATTGTAACGTGATGATAGTTTTCAAAACGTTCCTTCAGACCTCTTAAAATCGCAATGGTATCATCGACAGTCGGTTCATTGACCATCACCTTCTGGAATCTTCTTTCCAGGGCTCTGTCTTTTTCGATGTACTGTCTGTATTCGTTGAATGTGGTTGCCCCGATACATTTGAGTTCACCTCTTGCCAGCATCGGCTTCAGAAGATTTGCTGCATCCATGGAACCTTCCGTCTTGCCGGCACCGACCAGATTGTGAATCTCATCGATAAACAGAATGATTTCTCCATTGGCTTTTTTCACCTGATTGAGAACACCCTTGAGTCGTTCCTCAAATTCACCTCTGTATTTGGCTCCGGCAATCAAAGCACCCATATCCAGTTCTATCAGTTTTTTACTGGCAAGTCCGGATGGTACATCTCCTTTGAAGATACGCCATGCGATACCTTCCGCGATCGCTGTCTTACCGACACCCGGCTCGCCAATCAGAACCGGGTTGTTTTTCGTTTTACGTGAGAGGATTTCAATGACACGACGGATCTCATCATCTCTGCCGATGACAGGATCAATCTTACCGTCTTTGACATCCTGTACCAGATCATGCCCGTATTTCTTCAAGGCATCAAGCTGGCTTTCATTGTTTCTGTCTTCCATCTTCATACCTCCTCTTCTGTCGTTTTCTGCTTCCAGTACCTGTCGCAATGTAAAGCCGAAGTCCTTCATCAGCTTTGTCACGACAGGATCATCTGTCTGCAGCAGACCGATCAGAAGTGCGGCACAGCTCATATATGTGTCGCCGATTTTTTTCATATAGTCCATGGCTTTCTGATAGCCCATGGAAGCATAGCGTGAAAGATTCAGCTGGTCAGTTCCTGTCACTGTTGGAAGTGACTGCAGTGTATTTTTCATCTGCTGATAAACTGCCTGTTTATCCACATGAATTCTTTCAAAGATACCATCGAGTATATCATCTTCGCACATTGCGGAAATGATATGGGCTGAGGTAACTTCGCTATGATGGTTTTCCTGTGCAACTGTAATTGCACGCTGCAGGATTTCCTGCAGTTTTTCTGTAAGAATGTCAGGATTCATGAATCATCCCTCCTTTCATACCGAAGATCTGATATTTAAGAGAACTGTTTTCTGAACTTATCCCAGATGGATTCAGATTTGACATTGTTCTGCAGATCCTGCAGCTGTTTATACAGTTCCTTTTCCTTACGTGTCAGATCTGTATCGACCTTGATCCGTACGGTACACAGCTGATCTCCCTGTTTACCGGAACGGATATCAACAACGCCCTTGCCTTTTAAGCGCAGACGTGCACCATCCTGGGTACCTGCAGGGATTTTCATCGATACATCCCCGAAGATGGTAGGTACTTCAATCGTTGTTCCAAGCGTTGCATCTACCGCACTGACCGGAATATCAAGAAGAATATCCTTGCCATTGCGGGTGAAATACTTATGCGGTTCCACATTGACTTCAATATAAAGATCACCGTTTGGACCACCGTTGACACCACGTTCACCCTTACCGGCTACGCGCAGCTGCTGTCCTGAGGAAATACCTGCAGGCAGTTTGACATCAACGGATGATCTTTTTCTTTCATATCCTGTACCGTTACATACATGACATGCCTTGCGGACATACTTACCGGATCCATGGCATTTCGGACATTCCGACTGTGTACGGATTCTGCCGAACATCGTACTCTGAATCATTTCAACAACACCACTGCCATGGCAATCCGGACATGTCACAACATCGTTTGGTGTTTCCGCACCTGTGCCATGACAATGTGGACATGGTTCATCCACGGTCAGATTGATAGTCTCCGTTTTTCCAAAGCATGCATCCATGAATGACACATTCATACGCATGAAACGGTCATTTCCCTTCTGTGGGCCACGGCTGGCTCTTGTAGAGCCACCGAATCCACCTGTTCCTCCACCGAAGAAGGAAGAGAAAATGTCATCAAAGCCACCGAATCCGGAAGCACCCGAGAATCCACCGAATCCATTCGGATCATTGCCGGCAAAGCCGAACTGGTCATAGTTCTGACGCTTCTGCGGATCGGAAAGGATCTCATACGCTTCATTGACTTCCTTGAATTTATCTGCCGCATCCGGTTCCTTGTTCAGATCCGGGTGGTATTTCTTCGCAAGCTTTCGATAGGCCCTTTTGATTTCATCATCGCTCGCGCCTTTGGAAACTCCTAACACTTCATAATAATCTCTTTTTTCTGCCATATCTCAAGCCTCCCTTTGAATAACAGATGCGGAAACCATCTGGCTCCGCATCCATTCCTGTTTGTGATCAGTTCTTTTCCTGGAAATCAGCATCCATGACATCATCATTGGAAGATGTAGAGCCTGTGGAACCTGTGTAACCCTGATTACCCTGGGCTGCACCACCTTGCTGGTACATCTGCTGAGCCATAGCGTTAGCTGCCTGTTCCAGAGCTTCCATCTTTGTCTTCAGGCCTGCCATGTCATTCTTATCAAGAGCTTCCTGAAGTTCATCACGGAGTTTCTGAACTTCAGCCTTCTGCTCAGGTGTGACGTTGGCATTTTCTTCCTTCAGAGTGACATCGATCTGGTTGATGAAGTTTTCAGCCTTATTTCTTGTTTCGATGTCTTCCTTACGCTTTTCATCTTCAGCCTTATGTGCTTCTGCATCCTTTACCATTCTGTCGATTTCTTCTTCAGAAAGACCGGAAGAGTTCTGGATTGTGATGTGCTGTTCCTTGTTTGTTCCCTTATCCTTTGCAGATACTTTTACGATACCGTTAACGTCGATATCGAATGTGACTTCGATCTGTGGAACACCACGTCTTGCCGGTGCAATACCGTCGAGCATGAAGTTACCAAGAGTCTTGTTGTCAGAAGCCATTGGTCTTTCACCCTGTAATACATGGATGTCTACAGCCGGCTGGTTATCAGCAGCTGTGGAGAAGATCTGAGACTTGGAAGTCGGGATTGTTGTATTTCTTGGGATCATGACTGTCATGACACCACCGTTTGTTTCAATACCAAGGCTTAATGGTGTAACGTCCAGTAACAGAACATCCTTGACATCACCAGAGATGACACCACCCTGAATTGCTGCACCAAGAGCGACACATTCATCCGGGTTTACGGACTTGTTCGGTTCCTTACCCAGTTCGTTACGTACTGCTTCCTGAACTGCAGGGATACGTGTGGAACCACCTACCAGTAATACCTGGTCAAGGTCAGATGCTGTAACGCCTGCATCTCTCATCGCATTGCGGACAGGGATCATTGTACGATCAACAAGATCTCTTGTCATGGCATCAAACTGAGCACGTGTCAGAGTTGCTTCCAGGTGCAGAGGACCTGCAGGACCTGCAGAGATGAATGGCAGGGAAATCTGTGTCTGTAATGTACCGGACAGATCCTTCTTTGCCTTTTCAGCAGCTTCCTTGAGTCTCTGTAATGCCATCTTATCGTTCTTCAGATCGATGTTGTTTTCCTTTCTGAAGTTATCAGCCAGCCAGTCGATGATCTTGTTGTCGAAGTCATCACCACCAAGCTTTGTATCACCTGCTGTGGAAAGAACTTCGAATGTACCATCTGCGATATCCAGGATGGAAACGTCGAATGTACCGCCGCCAAGGTCATATACAAGAATCTTGTGTTCTTCATTCTGATCCTTGTCAAGACCGAACGCAAGTGCGGAAGCAGTAGGTTCATTGATGATACGTTCTACATCCAGTCCTGCAATCTTACCTGCATCCTTTGTTGCCTGACGCTGTGCGTCGTTGAAGTATGCTGGAACTGTGATGACTGCCTTTGTTACCTTTTCACCAAGATAAGCTTCTGCATAGTCCTTGAGGTATGTCAGAATCATCGCGGATACTTCCTGTGGTGTATACTGCTTACCTTCCAGAGTAACTGTTTCATTTGTACCCATCAGACGCTTGATGGAATAGACTGTGTTTGTGTTTGTGATCAGCTGTCTTTTTGCTGCATCACCGACAATACGTTCACCATTTTTGAAAGCGACAACAGATGGTGTTGTACGGTTTCCTTCCGGATTTGTGATAACCTTGGCTTCCTTGCCTTCCATGACAGCTACGCAGCTGTTTGTTGTACCTAAGTCAATACCGATAATCTTGCTCATATAATTGCCTCCTTATTACGCGCTTACCTTGACCATAGCAGGTCTTAGAATGCGGTCTTTGATTTTGTAGCCTTTCTGTAATACTTCGATGACGATGCCTGATTCAATGCCTTCTTTTTCTTCAGACATCAGTGCCTGATGCCAGTTGCCGTCAAACGGCTGGTTCAGTGCTTCGATTTCTGTGATCTCTTCTTTGATCAGTGCATTCTGCAGCTGTGAGTAGATCATTTCCACACCCTTGCGGTATGCATCATCTGTGGTAGCCTGTGCCAGAGCTCTTTCACAGTTATCCAGAACCGGTAACAGCTCTTTGGCAAAGGATGCCATCTGATAACGGGAACGTGTTTCAAAGTCCTTTTCCAGACGTTTCTTCATGTTTTCCGTATCTGCATACGCTTTGGCATATGCATTTTTCAGCTCACCAACCTGTGCTTTCAGCTCTTCGTTTTCTTTTTTTAAAACTTCGCACGGATCTATGGTTTCTACTGTTTCTTCAACTGACTCCTTATTTTCTGCCATTTCTGTATTTTCTGTCACTTCTTCCCTGATTTCCTTTTCTTCACTCATGATCAGAATCATCTCCTTCCGCGTGATACATGTTTTCAATCATCTTTGAGACATATTCGACTGCCGTAACGACTTTTTCATAATCCATTCTGCTTGGACCTACAACCACAAATTCACCGGATTCCTGATTGGAAACTCTGAACTTGTGTCTGACAACTGCCAGATCATTGACCCAGGTCAGCTGCGCTCCGCTTCTTGTACTGATTTCCACAGCATTTTCAGAAGCACCGATCTGTTTCCATACAGTGGAACTGTCGAGCATGCTCATCAGCTTCTTCAGTTTGGAAATATCTTCGAATTCCGGCTGATACAGCAGTCTGTCCTTACCGGAGAAATACACATTTTCGCTGGCAAAACGGACAAATGCCTTGACGAATGCTGCAAACAGAAGATCATGCCGCTGTATGACAGCATCCAGATCCGGTCTGATTTCTTCCATTCTTGCTGCAAGTCTTGCGATCGGAATGTTTCTGAGCTTGTCGTTGAGCACTTCCGTACATGTTTCGATATCCGAAATCGGAATGTCCTCATCGAAGTGGAAATTCTTTGTTTCCGTATGTCCTGTATTTGTAATGAACACACAGACAAGATTCTTCTGATCCAGCGGGAAGATCTTGATGTGCTGCAGTGTCTGCACGGATGAATCCGGGCCAATGGCTCCGGTTGTCATGTTGGTCATTTCCGACATAATCTGACAGGACATCTGAACAGCTTCTTCAATATTCATTGTGGAAGCTTCAAATGCATCGCGGATTGCCAGTTCCATCTTCTGATCAACAACGGACGATTCATTCAGCAGATTTTCGCAGTAGAATCTGTAGCCGGCTGTACTTGGTATTCTTCCAGATGAGGTATGTGTCTTTTCCAGATACCCCATTTCTTCCAATGCCAGCAGGTCATTTCGGATGGTAGCGCTGGAATACTGCAGATTGTATTTTTTCTGCAGTGTCTTGGATCCGACAGGTTCTGCTGTTTTGATGAATTCATCAACGACTGCCTTGAATATTTCGATTCTTCTTGGTGTCAGCATCCTATCGCCTCCTTTAGCACTCTTTCCTAATGACTGCCATTATTGTATAACCGTTGATTAGCACTGTCAACAATTAAGTGCTAACTTCTTTCATCTTTTTTTCATCTATACAGATAAAAAATCAGACAGATCAGTCTGCCTGATAATAAGTGATTCTGGTGATGCCGTATACCTTATCTTTATATGGATGCAGTGAAGGATAATCCCGATCATAGACTTCCTCTTTCAATGACTCGATAACAACCCTTGCACCATGTTCCAGCATTCCATTCTCACACAGAAAGGATAATACTTCATCATGGTGTGCCTTTGCATAGGGAGGATCCAGGTAGACAAGAGAAAACTGTCTTCCTTCCTGCGCCAGTTTCTGTAATACCGCCATATCCTTCATCAGATATGTTTCACATCTGCTTTCTTCGTGCAAAGTAGCGATGTTTTCTCTGATACAGGACATTGCCTTTCGGGAAGGATCTGCAAATACAGCACGTTTGCATCCACGTGAAAGTGCCTCAAGGCCAACTGCACCGCTTCCTGCATACAGGTCCAGCACCTCTCCTCCCTCAAAATATCCGCCTAGACTGGAAAAGACGGCTTCCCGTACCTTATCCAGGGTAGGTCTTGTCTGATTTCCATCCGGCGAAACGATTCTGCGTGAAGAATGAATTCCACCCACGATTCTCATTCGATTTCCCCCTTATGATACTGACTGATGACAGCCTGTGCGATACCGACCGCAAACATCATGGACATGGCGGAAGAACCGCCTGCCGACATCAGTGGTAACGGTACACCCGTTAAAGGAATCAGTCCGGTAACACCGCCGACATTCAGAAAGATATGCACCATGAAATACATGGCTGTACCGACAAGAATCATCTTCGCCCTTTCGCTTCTGATCCGGTTGGCATACAGAAACAGCCTTACAATCAGCAGTGTATACAGTCCCATCAACCCCAGAAATCCAACAAAGCCTGTTTCTTCTACCAGCACAGCAAGAATAAAGTCGGTATTTGCTGCCGGAAAGTTTGTATATTTTTGAATGGACTTACCAAAACCGACGCCAAACATCCCACCTGTCGCAAATGAGATCAGTCCATTGACAAGCTGGTATCCATCCCCATACTGATCGATAAACGGATTGATGGCAGAAAGGAATCTGTTTTTCTGATAGGTCATTAACGGCAGTGATTCAATAAATTTCATTCCATATGGTGAAATCAGAAAGACAACTGCTGCAACCCCAATTCCAAACAGAACGGAGAATACCTTCTGTGCCTTCTTCAAAGAAGGATGTTTTGGTATCAGTGCCACAACAAAGCAGATCATCAGCATGACCGCAGCACTGCCGAAATCCTTCTGGACGAAGATAATCGTAAATAAATAGATCAGTATCATACCAACCGGTACTCTGCACATTTCAACAAATGTTCTGTTTCTTCTTCTGCTGTCACCAAGATATGCTGCCAGTATCAAAACGGCAATGATCTTGGTGAATTCGGATGGCTGGATCGTGATTTCCGCATAGGGAAACGGAATACGGATCCAGGCATAGGCACCACCTGCCGGTATGAAAAGCCGGCATGCAAGCAATACTCCTTCCATCAGAAACATCACCGATACAAAGCCGGATCCTGTAATCTGATGAATCCGGAAATGATGTGAGGCAAAGCACATCATGAAATAACCTGCCACAACAAATACGAGCTGTTTGACAACCGTAACTGCAAGAGACAGACTGTTGCCGATATTAAGTCCCATCGAAGCACTGCCGATCATGACTGTGCCCCCAAGAGAAAGAAGCAGGATCGCCAGCAGAATCCATATATCACAACCGGCTGACAGCTTCAGAAAATCGATCAGTCTGATTTTATCTTTTTTCTTCATACGGTTAATTCTAGCACATACCACAGCTGTTTTTGTTAACTTATAGGCCATTATTTCACAACGTATACGATGATATGACGATGTAAACGTTTACGTGCGTAAATTTCAGGTAAAGGCTTTGACATCTGTTTTCTGCGTGCTTAAAATGATTGCGAGGAAACGAAAATGCTGATAAATAATGATACGATCGTCAAGGACACAGATCCGGTCATCCGTACGGTTTCTGCCCCTGTCCCACTTCCATTAAGCAAGGAAGATGAACAGCTGTTACGTGAAATGTTTCAGTATGTTCAGGATTCTACGGATGAAGAAAAAGCAGAAAGACTGAATTTAAGACCAGCTGTCGGCATCAGTGCCATACAGCTTGGTATTCCAAAGCAGATGACTGCTGTCATCTGTGATGATGTTGACAATAATGATAACCCGGTACATTACGAATTCATGCTCGTCAATCCGAAGATCATCTCCTCTTCTGTGCAGAAAGCCTATCTGCATGGCGGTGAAGGCTGCCTTTCCGTATGTCAGGAGCATCAGGGTTACGTAGTACGTTCCGCAAGAATCAAAGTCAAGGCATTTGATCTTCTGCAGAACAGAGAAATCACCATCCGGGCAAGAGGTTATCTGGCCATTGTACTCCAGCATGAAATTGATCATTTCAGCGGTACTCTGTTTTATGATCACATCAATACAGAAAATCCGTTTGAAGAGGTTCCAGGAGCACAGGTCATATAGACTGACGCATCAACTACGTGCTATAATGCATACAGATATTCTGTATTGTAACCATTTATAATAGCGAGGACCACTGATGACAGAAAGAAAAACGACACGTAAACCGGTCCGTTCTTCTGTGCGGTATTCACAGATCGAACCAGGACCCGAACAGACAATCAATCGTGAGACAGATACACTGATTTTCGCCCTGGGTGGACTTGGTGAAATTGGAAAGAACATGTACTGTATTGAACATGATGATGAAATCATCATCATTGACTGCGGAGTCATGTTCCCGGAAGATACCCTTCCTGGAGTAGACTATGTCATTCCGGATTTTACCTATCTTGTAAAAAACCAGAATCGAATCAAGGCACTTGTCATCACACACGGACATGAAGACCATATCGGCGGTCTTCCGTTCTTCCTGAAACAGATCCGCCTGAAAGAAATCTGGGCAGGACCATTTGCCAAGGCACTGATCGAAAAGAAGCTGGATGAACATCATCTGCTTCGCAGTGTCAGAATCAATGAGATTGATTCCACAACAAGTATCCGTACAAAGTATTTCACCGTCGGCTTTATCGATACAGTCCATTCCATTCCGGATTCCTATGGTGTCCTTGTCAATACACCTAACGGACGTATCTTTGAAACCGGTGACTTCAAGTTTGACCTGACACCTGTCGGTAAACAGTCCGATTATCAGAAAATGGCCTATATGGGTCAGATCGGTATTACCCTTCTGATGTCCGACTCTACAAACTCTTCTGTACCAGGTTCTTCCATCTCTGAAAGAAAGGTAGCCCTTTCCATCAATGAACAGATGCGCAAGACACCAGGCAGAATGATTGTTTCCACATTTGCATCCAACACTTACCGTGTTGCCCAGATTCTGGAAGCTGCGGTTGCCTGTGGCAGAAAAGTAGCGGTATTCGGACGTTCCATGGAAAACGTTCTGGAAATTGGAAGAAAGCTTGGCTATATTAATATTCCAGATGAATCATTCATCACAGGAAACGAACTTAATACCCTGCCTGCCAACCGGATCTGTATCGTATGTACAGGTTCCCAGGGTGAACCGATGGCAGCTCTTTCCAGAATTGCCAATGGTACACATCGCTTCATCCGTATTCTACCTGGAGATACGGTACTGTTCTCCTCCAACCCGATTCCTGGAAACGGTGTTTCGGTAGGTGGCGTCATCAATCAGCTGACAAGAGTCGGAGCCAATGTCATTACAAACTCCCCTTTAACCTCTTTCCATACAACTGGTCATGCACCGCAGGAAGAACAGAAACTCATGCTCAATCTGATCAAACCGGCATACTTCATGCCGAACCATGGCGAATACAGCATGCTTGTCCAGCATGCCCGTACAGCGGAACTGACAGGTATTCCAAAAGAAAACACATTTGTATGTGCCAATGGTGATGTGCTGGTCATGAGAAATGAAAAGGTGTTCCTTTCCAATGAAAGAATCAATACGGATGCCATCTATGTGGATGGAAATGACGCAACAGGTCTTTCCACTTCTGTCATCAAAGACAGAAGAATCCTGGCGGAAAACGGACTTGTCGCAGTTATTGTCACAATCGATTCCCGTTACAACAAGATTCTATGCAGACCAAGCATCGTATCCCGTGGCTTTGTTTATATCAAGGATTCACAGACATTGTTAAAGGAGGCAGAGCTGATTGTCTATGAAGCTCTATCCAAAAAGATGCAGCAGAGAACAACCTTCGGCGAACTGAAAAACTGCATCAAGTCTTCTCTGGAACCATATCTTTACAAAAAGACAAACCGCAATCCGATTGTCATTCCTGTTATTCTCAACATGAAGGAAGCCATGGCTGAAATTCAGGCAAAAACTGCCGCAAGAAAAACAGGCACCACAAGACGTACCGTCAGAAAGACAAACACAGACAGTGATAAGTAAGCAGCAGCCTCAT
>JAEDEK010000185.1 GCA_016293365.1 Bulleidia sp.
CCGTAAGCAATATGAGCAAAGAAACTGTAAAATAATACATACGCAATCAGTACACTAGTAAACAACAGTGCCAATTCCTCCCACAGATGAATCAGCAGGATTCCTTGGCACGTTCTTCATTGAACGTTTTACCAAATCTTCTGGAACGTGTAATCAGAGTGACTCTGTCATGCTGATCTGGAAGATCTTTGATCAGCATGGTCTTATCAATGACATGATAGTTCATTTATTTGGCTGAACGATAATCAACAAACGGATCATCCATATGCCCAGGACGCTCAGAAATCATATCCATGACAGATGGTATCTGTCATTTCTGAATGAACTGTTTCATCCTGATTACAGATTTCACAATGCCATGTTTCTTCCTGTGGAATTGCTTCGATGAGATCAGTTCCATACACATGATGTTCACACCTGACTTCACGCACAGTTTTTTCACCCTGTAAAACAGATACATATGTCAGTGTATGACCACACTTTCCCATACAAGAGGCATGATCATCTTTGTGATGGCTGGTTTCTTCATGATGGACAGGAACGGTATTATTATTGTTATCCTTTGTTGTTTCAGGTGTCTTGCAGCCTGCAAATACAAGCATACCAGCAATACATATATGCATGTAATGTTTTTTCATATGATGTGTTCCTCCATATCTGTTTCCATTATAAACCTTAAAAGACATGGAATCAGGAAACAAATACTTTACAGATCTCCCTTTTCCTGTAATGATGAAATCATTATTGGAGGTGATGCTATGTACCGTATTCTGATCATTGAAGATGATATGAGAATTGCAGAAGGAATTGAAGAAAGACTGTGCCAATGGGACTATCATGTACAGATTGTACACGACTTCAGAAATGTCATGCATGACTTTACACAATATCAGCCACAGCTTGTATTACTGGATATTACATTGCCGTTTTATGATGGCTATCACTGGTGCCATGAAATACGCAATGTATCCAGTACACCGATCATCTTCATCTCTTCCGCGACAGACCGCATGAATATGATCATGGCAATGAACCTTGGCGCAGATGATTTTATTGCCAAGCCATTTGATCTGGATGTACTGGTCGTAAAGATCGCAGCTCTATTACGCAGAACATATGACTTCAGCAATGATAATCACCTGATGGAAGTCAATGGTGCCATACTGAATACAGATGATCAGACCTTCACATATCACGGAGAAAAAATCCCGCTTTCCAGAAATGAATATATCATTCTGACAGTACTCATCAGAAACAGAGGAAAGACTGTTTCCAGAGAAAAACTGATGAATGCATTATGGCAGACAGATGCATTTGTGGATGAAAATACCCTTTCTGTCAATGTCAACCGGTTGCGCAAAAAGTTGGATGGTGCTGGTCTTTCCCAGCTGATCACAACCAAATTCGGTATAGGTTATATCATTGAGGCATAATATGAAGCTGCTTCTTCGTTATCTTAAGGATCAGATGCCTCTCATTACGGTTGGTATCCTGTGTAATATCATCATTATTTCAGTACTGCTGCTGTTTGAAATACCACTGGATATCATCCTGTATCCTCTTGCCATCTGTGATGTACTGGTCATATCCTATGGACTGAACCGCTTCTATCAGATGAAAACAAGGTTTACTTCATTAACAGCCATCACCCATCCTGAAGTAACGGATATCAGCCGATATCCAGCCATGATCACATGCATGGAGCAGGAGGAATTCCGCATCATTGCATCTTTAACAGATCAGATCAGAACACTGCAGGACAGTAATGAAAAAGCAGTCCGTGACATGATTGATTACTATACCGTATGGGTGCATCAGATCAAAACACCGATCGCCGCCATGAAACTGCACCTGCAGAATGAAGATACCCGTTTTTCCAGAAGTCTGCAGACTGACCTGTTTCATATTGAACAGTATGTGGAAATGGTACTTGCCTACCTGCGTCTTTCCTCTTCACAGACAGACTACCGTTTTGCCCAGTATGACATTGATGAAATACTGCGTAAGGTGATCCGTAAATCAGCAGATGAATTCATTGAACGGAAACTGACATTACACTACAAACCTGTTGGAATCAGAGCCATCACCGATGCCAAATGGCTTGGCTTTGTCTTTGAACAGGTATTATCCAATGCCCTCAAATATACACCATCCGGTTCCATATCCATCTATGCATCGGATGCAGATACGATCTGCATCAAGGATACCGGAATCGGTATTCTGGAAGAAGATCTCCCACGTATTTTCGAAAACGGATTTACCGGTTATAACGGAAGACTCTCTCCACAGGCAAGTGGCCTTGGCTTATCCTTATGTCAGAAGATCTGCCATAATCTCAACCATGAAATACATGCCTCCTCTACAGTCGGTGAAGGAACGATCATCTCCATTTCCTTACGCCAGCATGATAATCTTACAACACTGTAAGAAAGATACGGGGATCTGTAAGCCGATTCCATGGAGGCGCAGATCCCTTTTGTTATTTAATGGTATTGTCCCAACAGGAGGTTATGATTTATGAGTTTTTTAGAAGTAGAACACGTCCGTAAGGTATACACAACCCGTTTTGGCGGCACAACCGTTACGGCACTGAAAGATGTCAGTTTCCAGGTGGAAAAGGGCGAATATGTTGCGGTTATGGGTGAATCCGGATCCGGTAAGACTACACTACTGAATATTCTTGCCACCATTGATAAACCGACATCCGGTACCGTCACATTAAATGGTGACAGCCTCAACAGCATCAAAGAATCCACTGCAGCAACGTTCCGCAGAAATCATCTTGGATTTGTTTTCCAGGAT
>JAEDEK010000034.1 GCA_016293365.1 Bulleidia sp.
TGAAATACGACATTAAGAAAACAGAAGTCAAATGATTAAAGTTTTCTTAAGCCAAAAGAAAGATGACATGGATATTTCATGTCATCAGTAGTTCAATGTCTTTCTCTGTGCTGCCAGCTGAGAAGTGGAATAATGTTGAATCGGCTTCCACGTAACCTTGGTAAACAGCGCCTGGATTGTGATTGGAATATATGTCAGCATGTACATCGGGAAAATCCAGATATATTTCAGCTTATCTCTGTTTGCTGTAGGAATACGATCCCACTCACTGGCTACCGTTAATGACGCCAGGATCACCATGGTCTGCCATGTTCCAAGTAACATATTGCACAACAGTGAAATCATGTCCTGCTGAAACAGCAGTCTGACATAATATGGCATATACAGTGAACCAGCCAGCACAAATAAAGCCATACCGGCAAACCCGACTGTCAGAAGTGTACATGGAAGACATGTCATCATGACATCATACACACCGATTTTTCTTCTGATTCCCTGAACAGTAAACAGCGCTTTTGCAAGCGTCCCTAGATACTTGAGATCAATCTGATAGAATCCCTTAGCCCATCTGAGTCTCTGGTTCCATGACTGCTTCATTGTGGAAGGCTGTTCATCATACAGGATGGCAGAATCCACATAGCCGATCCGATATCCCTGTAATGTGGAATCGACAGAAAACTGAATATCTTCTGTCAGGAAATAGAATGGCCAGCCATTATTGTTTTTCATGACATGTTCAGACACAACAAATCCGGTTCCGGAAATCATGCATTGTGCACCAATCATATCTCTGACATAGTTGAGATGTCTTGCTTCATGCATGAACCAGATGGAATAGGCTGCAGACAGCCAGTTTGTCGAGAAATTCTTGGAATTCCGATATGTCGTCAAAGCATCATAGCCACCGGTTGCCCACTTCTTATTGACTTCCATCAGGAAATCCGGATCTACCAGATTATCCGCATCAAAGACAACATAGGCATCATAGTAATCATGTCCTTTGTGGGAAATGATTTCATGGTACAGATCATGCAGCGCATAACCCTTTCCCTTTTTTACGTTGTTAAAACGTTCCACAACAATGGCTCCATGCTTTCGGGATACTTCCGCTGTTTCATCGGTACAGTTATCCGCAATGACATAGATATCAAACAGGTTTCGTGGATAATGCATGTTATTCAGAGAATCCAGAAGTTCAAAGATGACTCCTTCTTCATTTCTTGCACTGATCATTATCGCAAATCTGTTTTTCTGATCTGTATCAGGTAATGGTTTTACTTTACGATGAATCATACTAATCAGGACATAGATCATCTGATAGCCATATACGATAATCAGTGCAGTAAAGATTACTGCCGCAAACAGATTGAACATATTCAGAAATGCCATTCCGCGATTCCCCTTTCTTTTCTTACATCGCCTATCAGTTTACCCCAACAGTTTTTTCCGTCAAGCATGAAATCGCTTACTTAAGGAAATACTAAGAAAAGATCAGAATGTATTCATTTTTACTTCACAAGAATACTTCCACCAATGAATTCACGCAGGATGGAATTGCTTAACACTGCATGATCATCCTGTGCCTCATTAAAGTACTGCAGGAAGGTCAGAATACGCTGTGCTTCAGCAAAAGCCGGATCACCCAGATCAATGGACTGCAGTAAAGGTGTAGCATAGTGTTTCAACACCGCAACTTCATAGGTACATTGGGTATTGAAGAATACATCCGCATGCCCACAATATGGAAAAATATTCTTTTCTTCTCCTGCCCGTACATTATGCCAGGAAAGAATCGTATCAGAAGGACTGTTTCCGCGTGTCCGATAATCCCGGATCATTCTCCTCAGTATCCGGACGTCACTGGTTGGAATCCGATGATGGCTGTCAATGTTCAAGCTTGTCAAAGGACTGACGTAAATCTTCAATTTCATGTCTTCATTAAGCATTTCGGTTAAAGCAGGATTCAGCCCATGAATTCCTTCAATGACAATCGGCTGTCCAGGCCGTACAGATGTAATCCTTTTACCAAAGATTTTCTTTCCCTGTTTGAAATCATAATATGGCAGATCCACCATATCTCCACCCAGCAGCTGTGCCATCTGGTTTGAAAACAGTTCCGTATCCACTGCACTCAAAGCTTCATAATCAATGTGTTCTCCCTGCACCTTTGGAAGATCCTTTCGATCCACAAAGTAATCATCTGTTCCTAGATACAGTGGGTGCATGCCGATAACACGCAGCTGGATACACAGCCTTTTGGCAAACGATGTTTTGCCTGATGAAGAAGGGCCTGCAATCAGAATAATCCGCTTTTCCTCTTTTTTGATCATTGATGCGATTTCAGCAATCTTTCTTTCATGCAGGGCATCTGAAATCATTGCAACCTCATCAAACTTTTCCGTATTCACAACTCTGTTCAGCTGACTGACTCCGGATATACCCGTTAATCTGTCCCACTTTGTTTCTTCCGCAAAGGCATTGTATAAAACAGCCTGTGGACTGTATGGTGGTACATGACATGGATCATTCATATCCGGAAAACGCAGTAAGATACCATTACGATAACGACGTACTTCAAACAGCTGCAGATCACCTGTAGAAGGCAATACATGAATTGGACAGTAATCCTTCACTCCTTCCATTTCAATGATATATGCACCACTTACATCAGTTGTACTGTTTACGAGTTCATACACTTCGGGCAGATCCTTACTGCATACCTGCAGCAATGGTTCCCTTTCCATATATTCTTCTTTGATTTCAATATCTTTTTCTACAAGCAGGTGCATCTGTTTTTCAATCCTGTGACAGATTTCATCTGTCGGATTGATTCCGATGATTCTTGTGAAAAGCCCCTTGGACAAAGAATTGCATATCTGCACATCACATCTGCCAACCACCTGTTTTACTGCGCATCGATAAAGAAGACTCAGAGAATACTGCAATGACATATTCCCATAGCCATCCTTGACATCTTTCAGAAAGATCGTACAGGAATGATCAATCATCTGATCAAGACGTATATACTCCTGATCGCATAAAGCTGCTGCAACCGGTGTGTCCGATGTCACACCATATGTGCGGATGATTTCTTCCAGGTGCATAGCCTGCTCAATCGTCAGATCAATTGATCTGTTCTGTGGGTTCACAATTGTAATTTTCATAAAACTAGCCTTAGAAACATGTATTCATCTCTGCATTCTGTGATCTCAAATCCGTTGTTCAGAAGAATATGCCTGGATGCTTCGTGATCCTGATGTACCCTTGCCCTCAGTATGGTAAACCCATATTGTTTCAGATACGCAGCCACCCCACCGACTGCACGTGTACAGATCTTTTTACCCTGCCGATCAAAACACATCCGATATCCGATTTCAAAGCTGCTGTCCTTCAGATCATACAACTCAATCACACCGGAAAACACATCCATCTCATCCATAATCGCCAGACAGATAAATGTCCCTTTTTTCCGTTTATACTGCAATGTTTCAATAACAACACGGGCAGCGTCTTCCTTCATACCGCCTTTGAACATCCGTCCAAACACATGTGCATCTTCCTGTCTGAGTTCTCTGATTGTCACACCATTGCAGCTGAAACAGTGTTCTTCCTGTAAAAACTGCTGTATTGTCTTCATGTTTCACATTTCCTTCGTGTATACTACCATGGTACACAAATTATCGGAGAAAAGAAATGAACAGACTCATTACAATGCAGGATATTTCCTGTATCGGCAAGTGCTCATTAACAACAGCACTTCCTGTCATATCCGCCATGGGCATTGAAGCAGTACCTCTTCCTACCGCAGTGTTATCTGCACATACGATGTTTCATGATGTCACATTCTGTGATCTGACAGATCAGATTGAACCGATCATGAAACACTGGAAAAAGGAAGAACTTTGTTTTGCGGGTATATACACCGGTTATCTAGGTTCATTCAAACAACTGCAGCTGGCAGAAAAACTGTTTGATACGTTTGATGTTTCCGTACGTGTTGTCGATCCATGCATGGCAGATCATGGAAAGCTGTATACCGGTTTTACAATGGAATTTGCACATGCGATGAGAAATCTTTGCGCCAAGGCAGATTATATCTGTCCGAATATGAGTGAAGCATGTCTTTTGCTGGATATTCCATACTGCAGCACATATGATGAGGAAACAGTACGCCAAATACTGAGAAAGCTGACAGATATCGGCTGTAGTTCAGCCCTCATCACAGGCATATCCCTGCAGGAAGGAAAGACAGGTGCCTATGCCTATGACTCAAAGACAAAGGAATACTCCTGTTATCAGACAGACATGGAGCCACAGAGTTTCCATGGTACCGGTGACATATGGGCATCCGTATTCACAGGCTGCCTTGTACTGGGAAAATCATCAGATTTTGCGATGAAAACCGCATGTGAATTTGTCAGAGAGGCAATTCATTTGACACTTGCTGAAGAAAACCACAATAACTATGGCACCAATTTCGAACAGGCACTGCCATATCTGATCAGAAACATCCATACGCAATGAAAAAAACAGGGAGAAGAGGATTTTTCTCAACAGACAGAAACACCAGCTCATCCATGGCTTATGCCATTACTAAAGCTGGTGTTCGTTGGTTTCTGGATTCCTATCCTATGCCTTTTCACTTAATGGCATTGCTTCGTGTCCTTGTCCTTTTGTCAATGACATATTCTGTTAAACACCAGCCTTAGAAATCAAGCATACTGAAATCCTTTGTTTCTAGACCTGTCAAGAAACTTTAAAGATTACTTACACAGTTTGCTTGACAAAGCCCTTCTTAATTATTTTCTAATATAGGCAATGGATTCATATGGATCTAATTCCATTGTCTTTTGAATATCCTTGTTTGGATAATTTGAAATCAATACTTCATATCCTTCTACATCTTCAAGTTCAACTGTTGTTTTCTTTCCGTAGAAGTTATTTAGTACTAAGATCTCTTCTTCATCGTGTACCCTTCTATAGGCATATACACTATCGTGCTCCATCAACATTGGCACATATTCACCTTCGCTGATTGCTTTGTGAGTTTTTCTCAACTGGATTAGTTTTTGATAGTGATAGAATATTGACTCTTTATCTTCTAATGCACTTTCTACATTAACTGTAGTGTAATTAGGATTTACGCCGATCCATGGAGTAGCTGTGCTGAATCCTGCATTTATATCTGCGTTCCATTGCATAGGTGTACGTGCATTATCACGAGATTTATCCGCTAAGATCTGATAGATTTCTTCTTCAGTTTTTCCTTCACTTTTCATGATCTCAAAATAGTTCATACTTTCTACATCTCTATATTGCGAAATATCTGTGAAATAAGCATTAGTCATACCAATTTCTTCCCCTTGGTAGATGTATGGCGTGCCTTGCATCATATGTATTGTAGTTGCCAACATTTTTCCAGATTCTTTTGGATAGTTCTTGTCGTCTCCAAAGCGGGAAAGGCTTCTTGGTTGATCGTGGCAATTCCAGAATAATGCGTTCCAAGCCTTGTTTTCCTGCATTCCTAATTGCCATTTTACGAATAATTGTTTTAACTCTTGGAAATCGAATGGCATTACTGTCCACTTCTCTTTGTTTTTGTAGTCAACCTTTAAATGGTGGAAGTTAAATACCATCGATAATTCTTTTTCAGCTTCTCCAGAATACTTTCTGCAGTTTTCGATAGAAGTAGATGACATTTCACCTACAGTGATGAAATCTCCATTTCCGAATGCCTTGGAATTCATCAATTTTAGATATTCATGCATACGAGATCCATCTGTATAGAATCTTCTACCATCACCTTCATAGTCGTTTTCCCATGTTTCAGGTTTTGATATTAAATTCACTACATCAAATCTGAATCCTCGGACCCCTTTATTGATCCAGAAGTTTAAGATGTCACACATTTCATTTTGTACATCCTCATTGAACCAGTTCAGATCAGCCTGAGTTGGATCAAACAGGTGTAAATAATACTCATCAAATTCAGGAACGTATTCCCATACTGGACCACCAAACTTGCTGACCCAGTTTGTAGGCATTCCACCGTTTACAGGCTTTTTGAAGTAGAAATAGTTTTTATATTTTTCTTCACCAGCCATAGCTCTTTTGAACCATTCGTGTTCAGTAGAGCAATGATTGAATACCATATCAAACATTAAGTAAATATTTCTTTTTGCGCCTTCAGCAATCAATTCTTCAAGGTCTTCCATCGTCCCGAAGGCTGGATCGATATTGCGGTAATCCGCAACATCGTATCCATTATCATTTTGAGGTGACACGAAGAATGGACAAATCCAAAGATAATCAACTCCCAAAGTTTTTAAGTAGTCTAATTTTTCAGTAATTCCCTTGATATCACCGAATCCGTCATTGTCTGAATCATTGAATGATCTTGGATAAATCTGATATACGACCTTATCTTTGAAATAATTCATTGTTTTTCTACTTCTAAGCGATTGTCACTACGTTTTGTCCTGCTGTTACTGCTCCAGATGTTTCTAATGTGATAGTTTGTCCATTAGGGAATACAACTGGTGATACTAATGACTTTCCTTCTTTTTTAACTACCTCAAGGTCTACTTCTACTAGAACATCTCCAGCATTTACATAATCCCCTTGTTGTACTTTTGGTGAGAATCCTTCACCATTTAATGCTACTGTATCCATTCCAATGTGGATTAATACTTCTAATCCGTCTTCTCTTTTGATTCCGTAAGCGTGTCCTGTTGGGAATGCTACTGTTACTTCTCCAGAGAATGGTGCTCTTACTGTACCGTTTGTTAATTCTACTGCAAATCCCTGTCCC
The DNA here is from genome assembly GCA_016293365.1 of Bulleidia sp. Classification (GTDB taxonomy): domain Bacteria; phylum Bacillota_I; class Bacilli_A; order Erysipelotrichales; family Erysipelotrichaceae; genus Bulleidia. Next base: position 6,812 of record JAEDEK010000034.1, read on the forward strand.
ATTGTTCCTGAAGCGAACACTTTATCTTCAACTTGGTTTAATGGTACGATTTTTCCTTCCATAGGAGATACAAATGTTAATGGTGTGTTTAATTTTTTAGGTTTTCCATATAAATCAACATCTGTTAATCTTGTTTTTCCCATTATGTAAGTTAATGCGAATGGTACTACGATCGCAATCAACATTGCGATAGCGAAATTTACCATATATTGTGGGAAGATTGATAGGATACCAGGTAATCCTCCTACACCGATCGATACCGCTGTTACACCCATACTTACTGACCAAGTTGCAGCTAATGCAGAACCGATCATAGCTGAGATGAATGGGAATCCGTATTTAATGTTTACTCCGAACATTGCGGGTTCTGTTACGCCCAGGTAACATGAGATACATGCTGGGATTGATAATTGCTGTGCTTTTTCATTTTTCTTTTGAAGAACGATCATGGCTAATACTGCAGATCCTTGAGCGATGTTAGATAATGCGATCATTGGCCATAAGTTTGTTCCACCGAAAGTAGAGATTAATTGTGAGTCGATCGCATTTGTCATGTGGTGTAATCCCGTGATTACTAATGGTGCATATACGAAACCAAATACCGCAGCGAATAACCATTTAACAGGTGAATTTAATCCTGCCCATACGATTCCTGAAATCCAGTCTCCAATTGTCCATCCAATAGGTCCTAATACTGTATGAGCTAGGATAACTGCTAATAATAATGAACAGAATGGAACAACGATCATTGAAATGTAGCTTGGGGAAATCTTTCTAAAGAATTTTTCCAAGTATACTAATGCGAATCCAGCTAACATTGCAGGGATTACTTGAGCCTGGTAACCGATCATTTGGACTGTGAATGAACCAAAGTTCCAAACTGGGATATCAGCTGCGGCTGTACCTGCTACTGCATAAGCATTTAATAATTGTGGTGATACTAACGTGATACCTAATACAATACCAAGAATTTGAGTAGTTCCCATTTTCTTAGTGATTGACCATGTGATTCCAACTGGTAGGAAGTGGAAGATTGCTTCCCCGATCAACCAAAGGAAGTGGTCTACACCTGCCCAGAATTGTGATACATCACATAATGTTTTTGTTCCACCTTCCATGATTGCCATGGAATCAATTACGTTACGGAAACCTAAGATCAAACCTCCAACGATCAATGCCGGAATGATTGGAGCGAAGATTTCACCCATGGTTGTCATAATTTTCTGAATAGCGTTTTGTTGAGACTTAGCGTTCTGTTTTATTTCGTCTTTACTTACACCTTCAATACCAGAAATTTTGGTAAATTCGTTATAATATTCTTGCACTTCGTTACCGATGATTACTTGGAACTGTCCAGATTGAGTAAATGTTCCTTTAGTGCTAGGAAGTTCTTCAATTCCGTCTACATCAGCTTTAGAAGGATCAACTAATACAAATCGCATACGAGTTACACAGTGAGACACTGCTTGGATATTATCTTTTCCACCAACTAGTTTCAATAGCGCAGTGGCATCCTTAGTGAATTTTGCCATAAATCTTTTTCCTCTTGCCTTTTCTCTCTTAAATTTTCTAAGATCTTTATGCGTGGCGCCTTGTACGTACATCTGCCATATTCAATATAATACATATACGTACATGTGTCAACATATACGTACAACTTTTTGTAATTTTCTGTAAAATAAAAAATGTACCCTCTTTTCGAGATTACATTACATTTTTTGGGTTTTGTCACGACGGGCAAAGTCAACAAACTGGAACTTGTCTGGTCTGTGCTTTGAGATTGTATATTCGAATAGTGTTGCATCTTCCAGATATACTAGTGATTTAACACATACAAGCAGGTTGAAGTCTTTCATATCCAGTAATTCCTTTTCTTCCTCAGTAGCAGGAATAACTGTAATTTCCTTTCTCGCAAAGCTGATTGTCAATCCTAATTCATTCTCAATATAATCATATAAAGAATATTGTGCGTGCTTGAACTCCAATCCCTTTACAACATCAGAAATCAAATAATCAGTGTCAAGGATGATCTTCTCCCCATCGATGGTTCTAACACGAACAACCTTATACAATTCTCCATCTTTCATATTTAGCAGTTGTTTCATCTCGTCATCCGCAGGAATGCGATTGAATTCGTGTACGAATGTACTTGCATTCTTGATAATACCGATATCTTCGAGCTCCCTAAAGCTTGTTAATCCAGAAACAGGAAAATTGATTGTTGAAGTATCCAGTACAAGTGAACCTTTTCCCTTTGCTTTATGAATGTATCCATTAGATGCAAGCAGGTTCAACGCTTTACGGATAGTATCCCTGGAAGCATCGAACTCTTTCATTAGATCGTTTTCACTGGGAAGATACGTATTCGCTTTGATTCTTTTGCTTGTTATTCTTGAACGCAATCTATTATATATTTCTTGATATTTTGACATAATTGTATACTCCCCCTTAAATGCTTACACATCATATCATGTACGGATATGTTACTCAACTTGTGAGCTCCTTATATTAATCAAAAGGTAACAAAAGTAAATTAAATTGTATCCAAATGTATAAATTACTCTTATAAATTCGTACTAGAATACTAACACTATCAAAACATATAAGCATTTGCAATAAACAATCCCTGGTTTACAAGAAAGTATTTCGTTGCAAATTAGAGAATCCACCCTATCTTTTACACATCTAAAAAAGTTGCATTCATCATATTCTGTATGCACTTTTTAATCACAAGGAATATTCCTGTTATCAGACAGATCTGGAACCACAGAGTTTCCATGGCACAGGCGATATGTGGGCTTCTGTATTTGCAGGAAGTCTTGTCAATGGAAAGACTTTTGAGGAAGCTATGAAAACAGCCTGTGAGTTTGTCAGAGAAGCCATTCATCTGACTCTGGAAGAAGAAAACCACAATACCTATGGTACAAACTTTGAACAGGCTCTGCCATATCTGATGACATTGATGTAACCGAAAGAAAGACAGGACGACTGATCCTGTCTTTTCTACCGTTTTCGTATCGGATGACGGATTACCGTTCTCCATTTTTCTGCCGGTACCTTTCTGGCATCTGACAAATAGATCTCATGGTGCATTCTTCTTTCAGAAAAATCATTGACATAACCATGTTCCATCAGATATGCATCCATCTGTTTAACCGTTTCCGGTTCTGTATCAAAACTGCCATGATGCATGATCTGCACACATAAGCCTTCCTCACATTCCATCAGCCATGCCTGACTGCAGTCCAGCTTCTTTTTCTTCTGTACATTTTCCACAGCCCATGTAAATTCACTTTGTGTTACAAAGTCAGGTAACCGCAGAAAACTGATCCAGTTGAAATCATCTTTACGGTCATAATCAATGCCCTGCGTATCTTCCTGCCACCAGAACCCTTCCAATGGTGGCACAACAAAGTCGAAGTAGCCATCCATCTGATGATCTGTCTTCCTGCTCATCTTGATGGTATAGGCAATCGCATACAGTATTCCGATGGCCTTCTGGTATGCACCATCTTTGTCATTTGGATTCCCTTTTCCTTCGACTGCTACCGCTTTGAAGGAAGGAATATCAATGATTTCCGGTCTGTTTTTGGGAAGATAGTATTCCCGGTGTTCCTTTTTGAAGTCGAATGCCATTGTCCTGCTTCACTCACTTTCCACTGTTATTTCACTGGAAAACATACCTCTGTCACATACTCATCCGGATCTGTAGTCTGTGCAGGTCCAACATGATAGATATCGAACATCGGTCCATCAGATTCATATCCATTATCATGGATCCAGGAAGCAACTGCTGCAGTTGCCTCACCCATACGGCTGTAATCCCCTTTGAGAATACAGCTGGCAACCTTTACTGCAGGCAATGTTCTGAAATGAACATGTTCGGTATCTTCGTAGGTACCCTTAACCGTCATCCAGATCAGCACCTCCACATTTTCTTCCTTATATTCCTTATCCAGGAACTGTGCTGCAGAAAGACATGGATCTGCAGGTATCAGTGGTTTTCTACATTCAGCAAGCATGTTCCATAACATGCCTTCATCTTCATATCGTGGAATCACCATCTGTACGGTTGCAGCATAACGTTCTGGAATTGTTTTCACTGTAATGTCGTAATTCATTGTAATACCTTCTTTCATTTGATTTCTTGCATGATCAATCAGTTTCAGCCGATACTTTACAAGATCAGATGTCTGCATCAGCTCCTTCTGTTTTTCAATCAGGTATGTATCAATCGCATCATTATCATCATTCAGATCCAGTATGCGGATAATATCCGTTAAGGAAAAACCCATATCTTTGAGTGAGGTGATCCTGCCTGTAACAAACAGCTGATCTTCTCTGTAATACCTGTAACCGGTCAGTTCATCCGTTACTGCAGGTTTGAGAAGTCCGATCTCATCATAATGGCGCAGCATCCTGACACTGATTCTTGACAGTCTGGAGAAATCTCCTATTTTCAGCATATTCTTCTCCTTCCATGCATGGCTGTTTCTGAGCTCACTTACACAATAATCCCTGACACTATGTCAGAGTCAAGCAAAAACAGGAAGAATTCTGTTTCTCCCTGTCGTTGTGTATTATTCCAGTTCAAATGCACCGGTATACAGCTGATAGTACTGCCCCTTTGCCGCAATGAGTTCATCATGTGTACCACGTTCAATGATATGACCATGATCCAGAACAATAATGACATTGGAGTTTTTGACGGTAGAAAGACGATGGGCAATGACGAATACGGTTCTGCCATTCATCAGTCTGTCCATACCAGCCTGGACAATCTGCTCTGTTCTTGTATCGATGGAGGAAGTCGCTTCATCCATGATCATGACTGGCGGATCTGCTACAGCACAACGCGCAATGGCAAGCAGCTGACACTGACCCTGAGAAAGGGATGAGCCATCTCCGGCAAGCATTGTATTGTAGCCCTGTGGCAGATGGCGGATGAATCCGTCTGCACCGGCAAGCTTTGCTGCAGCAATACATTCCTCATCCGTTGCATCCAGTCTTCCATAGCGGATATTATCCATGACAGTACCTGTAAACAGGACTGTATCCTGCAGAATAATTCCGAGCGACTTACGCAGTGAGGACTTCTTGATCTTGTTGATGTTGATGCCATCATAACGAATCTTACCATCCGCAATATCGTAGAAACGGTTGATCAGGTTTGTAATGGTTGTCTTACCGGCACCGGTTGCACCGACAAAGGCAATCTTCTGTCCTGGCTTGCCATACAGTGTGATGTTATGCAGGATGACTTTATCCGGGTTATAGGAGAAGTCAACATCATAGAACTGAATATTACCCTTGAGTGGTGTATAGGTAATGGTTCCATCTGCCTGATGAGGATGCTTCCATGCCCATAAACCTGTCTTTTCGTGCGCTTCTTCCAGTACACCGTTCTTTTCCGTAGCATTGACAAGTTCAACATAGCCTTCATCTGCTTCAGGCTGTTCATCCAGAAGTGCAAAAACTCTTGCCGCACCGGCAATACCCATGACGGTGGAATTGATCTGTGGGGAAATCTGCTGAATGGAACCGGCAAACTGTCTGGACATCCCAAGGAATGGAACGATGACCGCAATGGAGAACGGCAGACCGGAAACACTGAGATTCGGAAAGTTGAGTTCCAGGAACACACCACCCATGACAGCTACCATGACATAAACGATGTAGTTGACATTGTTGAGAATCGGCATCAGTGTATTGGAATAACGGTTTGCTTCATAGGCTGCCTCAAACAGCTCTTCGTTGACTCTATCGAATTCCTGCTGTGTCTGCATTTCATGGTTGAATACCTTGACAACCTTCTGGCCATTGATCATTTCTTCTACGACACCTTCAGTTCTTGCCACTGCCTTCTGCTGTGCCATGAAGTACTTCGCACTCTTACCGCCGATCTTTTTTGTGATGGTAACAGTAACCGCTGCTCCAAGCAGGATAACAACTGCCATTGGAATACTGTAGTAACACATGATACAAAGAATCGATACGATTGTAATTGCTGAAATCAGCAGCTGTGGGAATGCCTGAGAGATCATCTGACGCATGGCATCAACGTCATTTGTATAATGGGACATGATATCCCCATGCTTATGTGTATCAAAATAACGGATCGGCAAGGATTCCATGTGTTCAAACATCTCGCGTCTGATCTTATCGAGGAACCCCTGCGTAAATAATGCCATCAGCTGATTATAGGCGAAGCCAAGAATCAGAGATACGGCATACAGGCCAGCCAGAATATACACAAAGTGCATAACGGCAGGCTGTACGGTTTCCCAGGATGCGCCTGTTCCCCACGCTTCTTCCATTACCGCAACTACATTCTGCTGGAAGATGGATGGTAAAGATGAAATGACTGCGTTGGCAAGGATGAATACGATAATGACCGGAAGCATGACCGGATAGAAACGGAACATGTATCTGATCAGACGTTTTACAGTATCAAGCATACCTGCTGTTCTGTTTTTCATGCAGCCACCTCCTGTTCTTCAATGTTTTCTGTTCCCTGTCTGTTCTGTGACAGATAGACTTCACGATAGATTGCATTGGTCTTGAGCAGTTCTTCGGAAGTACCAATCTGATCGATCCGGCCATCATTCATGACAATGATGCGATCCGCATCTTCAACAGATGAAGTTCTCTGGGCAATGATAATCTTTGTTGTTTCAGGAATATATTCCTTCATTGCCTTACGGATTAATGCATCCGTCTTTGTATCAACGGCGGATGTACTGTCGTCCAGGATCAGAATCTTAGGCTTTTTCAGCAATGCCCTTGCGATGCAGAGTCTTTGCTTCTGACCACCGGAAACATTGGTACCACCCTGCTCAATCCATGTATCATACCCTTTCGGGAACTGATCGATAAATTCATCTGCACATGCCAGATGACATACATGCCTGATTTCTTCCATGTCCGCATTCGGATCACCCCAGCGGATATTATCCGCAACTGTACCGGAGAACAGAACATTCTTCTGTAATACCATGGCAACAGAATCACGTAATGTGACAAGGTCAATGTTTCTGACATCTTCCTTACCGACTCTGACTGTACCTTCTGATACATCGTAAAGACGTGGAATCAGCTGTACAAGAGAAGACTTGGCAGAACCTGTACCACCAATGATACCGATTGTTTCACCTGATTTTATGTGCAGATCAATATCAGAAAGAACAGCTTTATCTGCATCCTTTGTGTATTTGAATGTGACATGGTCAAAATCAATGGAGCCATCCTTAACTTCGGTAATAGCATTTTCCTTTGATGTTAAAGTACTCTTTTCCCTCAGTACTTCACAGACTCTCTGTGCAGATTCTTCCGAGAAAGTCATCATGACAAAGATCATGGAAAGCATCATCAAAGAGGAAAGAATCTGGAATGAATATGTCAGCAGTGTAGAGAACTGACCGATATCCAGTGTTCCATCGGCAATAATGTGCTTTGATCCGACGCTTAATACAAACAGCATGACAACATACATGCTCATCTGCATGACAGGATTGTTGAACGCAAGAATTCTTTCCGCTTTTGTAAAGATTCTGCGGATATCATTACTTGCTTTCCCGAACTTTTCCTTTTCATAATCTTCGCGGACATAGGATTTGACAACACGGATGCCCTTGACGTTTTCTTCAACAGATGCATTGAGTCTGTCAATCATCGGAAATCCCTTACGGAATACCGGTAATGTGATCTTGATGATCGCAAACAGCGCAATGGCAAGGAATGGAATGACAAACAGGAAGATCACAGCCATTGATCCACCCATATAATATGCCATGAAAAATGAGAAAATCAGATTCAGCGGTGCACGGATTGCCCCTCTGATAATCTGCATGAATGCCATCTGAATGTTCTGAATATCCGTTGTCAGACGTGTGACAAGGGATGCATTAGAGAACCTGTCAATATTGGTAAAGGAAAATCCCTGAATATTGGCAAACACATCATGCCTGAGGTTCTTGGCAAAACCACAGCTTGCTTTGGAACATGTCATACCTGCGATATAACCGCCCGCAAGTGAAACCAGTGACATGGCAAGCAGTTTCCATGCATAACTGAGAATGACACCGATCCCTGCTCCTGCGCGAATGTCATTGACAAGAAGTGCGATCGTATATGGGATCAGCGCTTCCATAAATACTTCCAGAATAACAAATACCGGTGTCAGAAATGTATCCCGCTTATATTCGCGGATACTCTGATATAACTGTCTGATCATTGTTTCCTCCCTTCATTTCATACATGCTTCAGTCTGAGAGATTGTGATAGATGATTTCCAGCATGCGCATCAGCTCTGCGATCTCTGCTTCACTCAGCCCTTCCACAAGAAGTTTTTCGCCTTCCATGATTTCCGTGTGGATCATTTCACACACTGCGTAGCCTGCCTCTGTCAGCTCACAGATCTTCTGCCGCCTGTCTTTCACATCCGTGTAACAGTGCAGATAGCCGTTGTTCTCCATACGTGAGACAATTCCCACAACGGTCGGATGAGATACCTTGAAATACTCTTCTATTTCCTTTTGAGTAGCCTTACCTTCATGGAATCTGACATAACGCAATACCTGAGACTGTGTGAATGTCAGATTTTTTTCTTTCAGTTTTGCATCCCCGTTTGCCTTCATCCGATCAGAAATCAGTTTGAACAGATGGCCGATCTTTTTCTTCATGTTGCTCCCCTTTCTGTAGCATACTACACTTATTTTATGAATTAAAAACGGAATGTCAAGGAATCCAGAATGTGAAAGTTTCCATCACATTTCTTCACTGAATTCCAAACAGTTCATATAAGGCAAGCATATCCTCATACTTCATTTTTCTTGCGGTAAGCTGACGAAAAGTCGCTGTTTTCTGCCTGTTTTCACCCCTCAGTTTTTCCAGCTGCTCCACTGTTTCCTGAT
>JAEDEK010000035.1 GCA_016293365.1 Bulleidia sp.
TATCAGAAGAAAACATCAGGATGAAAACAGTAACCCCCTCAGTACAGTCGGATTCCGGCTGTACTTTCCGTTTTCAGACATGTCAGAAACATTGATTTTGTTGCATTTTCTGTTATGTTTTACTCGAATTTGAATAAACTTATTAACAGTTTTGTACTAATTATCACTTCACTTGCATCCATACCTTTTTCATGCCATATTATAGATGACGAACAGCTCTGAGTGCTTATTGTCGCTTGCAACAGGGCTTATATCTTCATAGCTTCACTCGTCAGAAAACTCGCTTCTACTGCCTGTCAGTTCGTTCAGAAAGTGGAAGCCTGTTTTCGTTTTATGATGCATCATGACAGGTATTACCATACGGAAAATGCACTTTTTTGCGATCCCTTTTCTTTCTTTAATCAAGACAGTATGTTGTACCTTCTGTAGTTGTTACAATCATTGCTTAACTTCATGTACGTTTGCATCTCGTCAACCTGACTTTTTTGTCAATACTCATCTTTTGTTCATTTCTACTGTACAATCATTTAATGAAAGGCATCACTATGGAAAACGTAAACACTAGACCATATTGGATTCATGATACCAATAAACTATGGTCAAACAGTTACTATGCAGGTACTGTCGGAAACATGAGCAAGGAAACAGTAAAGCAATACATTCTCAACCAATACACAGGAAAGGAATAGTGCCAATTCCTCCCGCAGATGAATCAGCAGGATTCCTTGGCACATTCTTCATTGAATTCCCGATAGAAAGACTTCGTATTGGCATATCCATGTCGAAGACAAAGATCTGATACCGTTTCATCTGTTGCAATGAGGTCCTGCTCGATATGACGGATTCTGACAGAATTGAGATAATCACTGATCGTCATATTCAATGATGTCTGAAACAGTCTTGCCATATACCCATAGGAAATATGGAAATGATCCGCCAGAGATGATACTTCTTCAATTTCCAGATAATGATCATCCATATAATCCAGTATCTCTACAAGTCGGCTCCTGTTTTTTCAGTAACACCATGCACTGACTCATATGGAACCAATGTATGTTTGAGCAGCAGGTATACCAGCTGATAGGCAATTCCTGTCAGCTTCATATCCGAAAAATCATCTATGATCTTATATGTATCAATCAGATCAGAGATACAGGAATGTATTTCTGATAGATGATCTCCTTCATAATCTGTCACAAACTGATAATCCCCGATTTTCCTGAAACAGGTTTCCAGAAAATCATATCTGATCTGAATGGCAAATCCGTAATATTCTTCATGTGGTTTCACACATCGACACGAATGAATCTGCGAGGAATTGACAATCAGAAAATGACCTGGAAATACGCGGAATACATTTCCATCAATCCATGCTTCCGTAGAGCCATGAATCGGAACACTCAGTTCGATGGAGCGATGCCAGTGTTTTGGTACAGCACAGTTGATATCCTGATCATGGATGCTGATTTCAACCATGTGTATGAATTACTGAAGCTGATAGGAAATCTGCTCATATTCCACAGTTCCATTCAGCTGATCATATTGTACTAACTTCATTTCAGCTACCTGCATCAAGTATACCACGAAAAAACAGAGCCCACAGACTCTGTCTTAATACATCTTCCAGCCGATTTCCCTTTCAACTCTGTCCATATATGTTTTCTGAATTGTATGGAACAGTTCCCTGTCTTTCATACCTACCGGTTTACCATTCAATGTATCAGCCGCAACGCACAGTTTTGTTGTGGAACATACAATGACTTCATCCGCATCATACACTTCATCCATTGTCACATCTCTTGCTTCACATGGAATACCAAGATCTGCCGCAATCTCAAAGATATGCTTTCTGGAAATGGATGGCAGAATCAATTCATTCAGCTTTGGACCAATCAGCTTTCCATCTTTCAGAATCAGAAGTGAGCTGTGTGCACACTCCGTCAGCTGACTGCCTCGATGCATGACGGTTTCCCCACAACCTTCTTCCTTTGCCTTCTGCGCCGCCATGACATTTGGAATCAGATTGACTGTCTTGATATTACAGTGGAAGAATCTTGTATCTTCACATTCCGACAGTTTCATTGCCTCTTCATGATTCAGACTCTTTGCCGGTGTAATCATGATCAGAAGTGTCGGTTTTACGGAAGCATCCGGAAACTCATGGTTTCTTGGTCCATTGCCTCTGCTGGTCTGCCAGTAGATCACAACAGGTCCATCAGTTTCAGCCGCATCAACGCATTTCTGGATTTCGCAAGTCAGCTGCTGCCTTGTCAGATGGAAATCAATGCGCATCAGCTGGCAGCTGCGATAGAAACGATCCAGATGATCCTCCATCGCAAACAGTTTATGGTTGTTGGCGAATGTGACATCGTATACGCCATCTCCGAAAAACATTGCACGATCTCTCATTGGAATCCGGATTTCATCCACCGGCCCCATCACACCATTGTAATAACCGATATTGATCATACTTCTTTCCCCTTTATTTCATGTTTGGAATATTTTATACCCACCCATGTAAAAAGACCATCTGAAACTGATCAGATGATCCTGTATTTTATGCAAGTGCAGCTGTAATGATTGCCATGGAGTATACTTCAATCGCATTACATCCACGGGACAGGTCGTTGATCGGCGCATTCAGGCCTAACAGAATCGGACCATAAGCTTCAAAGTTACCAAGTCTTTGCGCAATCTTATAACCGATATTACCGGAATTAATATCCGGGAAAATGAATGTATTGGCATGACCAGCAACTTCAGATTCAGGGCACTTTGTACGGGCAACTCTAGGAGAAACAGCAGCGTCAAACTGGATTTCGCCTTCAATCGGCAGAGCCGGGAACTTTGCCTTTGCCTTTGCAGCAGCATTTCTCATCTTTGTAACATCTTCACCTTTGCCAGAACCCAGTGTGGAATAGGAAAGGAATGCTACCTTTGGATCAACACCGAAGATCTTTGCACAGTCAGCTACTTCACCGCAGATTTCTGCAAGCTGATCTTCACTTGGACAGATATTGATGGCACAGTCCCCCATTGCCAGTACCTCATTGTCACCAGTTGCGGATGGTCTTACAAGAATAAAACAGGAAGATACAACAGAGTTTTCAGGCTTTGTCTTGATCAGCTGTAAAGCAGGACGTACTGTATCTGCTGTGGAATATGTTGCACCACCAAGAAGACAGTCTGCAATACCCATCTTGACAAGCATTGTACCGAAATAATTCGGTGCCTTTAATGTCTTTCTTGCTTCTTCCGGTGTGACACCCTTGCTCTTACGAAGTTCACAGAAAGCATTTACCATATCATCCATCGCATCGTAGTTTTCAGGGTCGAAAATCAGAGCCCCACGGATATTAAAACCGGACTCTTCAGCCGCAGCCATGACTCTTTCCGGATTACCGATCAGAATCGGATACAGAAAGTTACTTGCCAGAAGTCTTGAAGATGCTTCCAGGATTCTTGGATCCTCACCATCTGTCAGGACGATTGTCTTAGGACTTTTTTTCAAACGAGAGATCATTTCACCAAAACCGTACATGTATTACCTCCAGAAAACAGTTTTTTTGTTTATCAGTCGTCTACATTGTATACCGTTTTTTTCAAATGGCAATTTCGTGAAAACGTTATCATATCTGTGCATAAAAAAAGGACATATAACCGATATATGTCCTCTGTTTTCAGTCAATGGCGATTGCTTGTACAGCTACACATTCAGGTCCACCCTGAGAGATGAATGCAGGAGTCAGAGGGAACAGCTGAACCTCGACATTTCCGAATACTTCCTGAATCTTTTCCTTGATCTGCAGTGCAAGCTTTTCATTATGTGCATGTGATACATAGAAACGGAATGTATGATCCACACCTTCCTTCTGCAGGTCTTCCACAATAGATGAAACTACCTTCTTCAAGGTACGGCATATCGCAAACTTATCCAGGCCCTGTCCTTTTTCACCACGTTTCATGACCGGAATCAGTTTCAGCAGGCCACCTAACGCACCAGCCATGGAATTGAGTCTGCCACCTCTGACAAGGAAACCGAAATCAAATGGCACAAGATAGGAAACTTCCGTTTCTCTTGCCTTTTCCAGTACTGCCAGAATATCCTGGACTGTTTTTCCTTCCTTTGCCATGCGGAGTGCCACATCAAACATGATACGGTGTGGACCGCAGAGTGTACGGGAATCAAAGACATGCACCTTTTCCGGGCGGGAACACTGATCTTTTGCCAGTAATGCAGATTGATAGGTGCCGGAAAGACCGGAAGACATGGCAATATCCAGTACTTCTCCTGTACTGCTCAATTCATCATATGCATCAATCTTTTCACCCAGTGCCGGCTGTGACGTCTTTGGAACATGTTTATCAGCGATCATGTCCAGCAACATGACATCGTTGATGTCCTCCAGATCACGATAGGATCTGTCATTGATGGTCACATGCAGTGGAACAATTGTTGTTCCAAGCTGCTTTCCCTGCTCAGGTGTATACATTGTGGATGTATCCGAAACGATATGTATCATAGTTATTTTTACCTCTGCCATAAGATTAGTATAGGAATCCATGAAAGTCAATACACATAGTAATAAAAACCATGTTGAATGTTATTTAAAACAATGTTATATTGTAACCATGAACAGATTTAAATTCCCTGCATGGGAGCAGTTACCGGATATGGGACTTTACATGGACCAGGTCATCACATTTCTCAATGACAGGCTTTCCTGCCTGTATTTCAATGATGAAAAGTTTGTTACAAACTCAATGATCAACAACTATGTCAAAGCTGGTCTTGTCAGACGTCCGGAAAAAAAGCACTATACACGTACGCATCTTGCATACTTCATTGTTGTGACCATACTGAAAAGATGTTATTCGATGTCACAGATCGACAGCATGATTCAGATTCAGACACATATGGACAACAGCAGCATCCATTCCGCCTACGATGTATTCATCCAGAGATTTGAAGATTCTCTCAATGCGGTATTTGAAGAAGATGGGGAAGAACCGCCATTTGAGATCACTCGTAATGAACAGATCCTGATGGATAATGTCATTCAGTGCATCATTCATAAAATCCGCTCAGAATACCTGCTTTCCCGTATCGATCCATCATGAAAAGGAGTGTGTCATCACTCCTTTTTCATATGGATTACCGGCGGAACCGATCAGAATTCAGAAAGAGAATCACTCCCATCAGCATGCATGCTCCGGCAAATACCATCAACATTGTCTGTAATGAGAATGGATCTGAGGTATCCGGTATTCTGTCATTTGTCAATGATACACGGATCACACCGTTTTCATCACTTTCCTGTACAAAGGAAAGATGAATGATCTGTTCTGTTTTCACATATCCCTGTGGTGCCGTTACTTCTTTTATGTCACATCCTTTCGGATCGTACAGCACTTCAAACAGCACCTGCCCGTTTTCATCGGTTTCATTGAGGCATAGATTTCCATGGATATCATGCATGATGGTTCCATCTGGATGATACAGTCCGATTTCAGCACCGGATATCAGACTGTAGTCTGCACTGTCCTGTTTCTGTACAGTAACATAGTATGTTTTTCTGTGGTCGGTCATGATGATACCCTGTTTCTTTTCTGTCGTTCCTGTCGCGGTAAATCCGATCTGCTGTGCAGTTTCATATCCATCAGGAGTTTCGACTTCCTGGACAATGTAGGCATTACCACCTTTGAGAACACCTGAAACATCGACCGGATCCAGTCCGGTTTTCCATGCAGTGACTGTAAGAAGGTTTCCATCTTCATCATATGCAGGTACATAGTTTCCATCTTCATCGATCTTTGCTTCAATGATCTGTAATCCCGCTCCTGCTACAGGTTTACCCTGATCATCCTGTTTCCATACAGAAATGTCAGTTGAAAGATCCATCATCCGGATCACAAGTGGAGTGGCAGTTCCATACAGTGGAAGTTCAAATCGTATGGAGGTGGATGGATGATATCCTTCCTTCCACTGGATCTCCTCAAGAATGTATGTATGCCCTGCTTCCAGAATACCTTCCAGCACAATCGGTTCTTTTCCTGTGAAACCATCCTGTGGTAAAGGAATGACTTTGTTTCCAGTCTGATCGATCAGCTGCAGCCTGATATCCGTAACAGGATTTCCCTGTTCATCCACCTTTTCAATCTGCACCGTAATCATATCATCCACCATGGTCACGTCCATATCCTGTCTCAGATCCGATAGATCAATGGTCACATCATGACTCAGGTAATATCCTTGCAGCTGCTCTGACTGCTCTTCATGGAGCGTATAGACATGTCCTTCCTGCAGT
Source organism: Bulleidia sp. (assembly GCA_016293365.1). Taxonomy (GTDB): domain Bacteria; phylum Bacillota_I; class Bacilli_A; order Erysipelotrichales; family Erysipelotrichaceae; genus Bulleidia. The sequence continues at coordinate 6,309 of JAEDEK010000035.1, forward strand.
CCCTTTGGATGATGGACTGTACCATCACTGATCCATGCATCCACCGGATTTCCATTTTCATCTTTGATCACAACAGAAGCATTGGATAATGGATTTCCCTGCTCATCGATTTTATGTATTCCGATCCGGTAATTCACTACGGTAATGATCTGGTTTTCTCCATCAGAGTTAACAGTAAACAGCTGATCCTCTGCTTTCACATACCCATCCAAAGCTTCTGTCTCCCGGATTCTGTATGTTTCTGTTTCCATGAGGTTTTCCATCGCATGCGGGGTACCATCTGTAACCCAGGCATCCATGATCTGTCCATTCAGATTCAAAACCTGCATGGAAACTCCAGCAATGCCGTTTCCATCCTGATCCACCTTGTTCAGAAATACCTGAGAATCGACCATGATTTCTTCCTGAATCTTACCCTGTGGACTTACCGTAAAGGTCAGATCTTTCGCTTTTACATAACCGGATGGTGCCTGTAGTTCCTTCAGTACATAGGTATTCCCTTCCTGCAATCCGTTTACCTTGTGTCCTTTACCATCTGAGATCCATTCATCCATCCTGTTACCATCCAGATCCTCGACACAAAGGCGTGCTCCCTGTATACCTGTAAAGGAGGCATCCTGCTTGTATATGGATACGATCTCATCCACCATTGTGATTTTCTGTGTGATTACAGTATTCTGCAACGTAAATGGAATCGAAGAAGCTCTGACATAGCCGACAGGGGCGAGATCCTCATGAAGAACGTATGTTTTCTGTGCGTGCAATCCAAGAATGATATGTGGTCTCTCATCGGAAATCCATTCATCCACCACATTTCCTTCCATGTCTGTCACTTTCATGAAAGCTCCTGGCAGCTGTTTTCCATCCGTGATATCTATCTTGGAAACTGCAGTACGAGTTGGATGATTGATGATATTCACATTCGCTGTAAACACTTCTGTTGTGCGGTCATCCTCCGGCTGCAGAAAGGAAATTTCTCTCCACCATCCTGTATCTACAAATCCTTCCGGTACATTGATTTCCCTGAGGATATAGGTTCCAAGAGGTATGTGATCCAGCTGTAATACACCATCATGATCCGGATGCAGGATTCCACTTGAAACATACTGCCCATCCTTAAGAATCTTTGCCTGCATGCCGGAAGAGGTAATAATACTTCCATCCGCAGGATCCCTGATATCTTCTTTTGCGATCAGTTCAAAGCTGAATACAGTCGGATCTGAAAGATCCACCACAGATGTGTCATGGACTGTATGAAGAATGGATTTGTTTCCCCTTAGACTTCCTAGAGCACGCCGGTTATACACTTCCTGACTCACTCGGTATGTCTTTTCAATCTGACTGATACCTGCTGTTTCATCATAGAGAATCTCATACTTCGCATTTCCGGATACTTCCAGCTGCGTAAACTTCACCCCATTGACTTCCAGCTGATCCCTGCCTGCACTTACATATCCTGCAGGTGTTTCATTCACCCCTGTTTCATCATGGTCCATTTCAAAGATGAAATAACTGCCGGCTGATACATGCACAGGGGTTACTGCTCTTCCTGGATCATCTGCATCACTGTTGCCTTCATCCACAACAAACGTACCCTTTTCCACGACTTCTGACTGATCGGAATATGTGCGGAATACATCATAGCTGTGTGTACCAATCTTCTGTGTGACAAATCCATGGACAATTCTGTTTCCATGATCCATTGGACTGGTATGGTTTCTGTCAATCTCTGTCCATTGACCATCTCCATCATAATCATAACCGATCATAAAGGAAGCACCGTTGTATGTGACGGTTTTCCCGGTCTCGGCATCCTTTTTGACGATGACAATCTGATATGTCAGCTCATCATTGGTTGCAGAAATAATCTGTGGTAACTGATCCCCATACATCGTCACTTCCATTCCATTGACATCTACAATCGTGTGCTTACTTCCCGTCACAGTAAACAGCGTCTGATCTTCAATCAGTTCTGTATCAGGATTTCCAGCAATCTGAGCAATGACATATGTGCCATAGGCAAGATCACAGGATGTACCAAGACCATATGCATCTGTTGTGATGATGGAATATTCTTTTGGACTGATATCTGCCATCGTGGAAGATGACAGGATCTCATAGGCTCTTTTCATGTCATCCTGAAACAGTTCCTTCAGTTTCTTCTGTTCCAGCACAAGAAAGACAGCGCCTTCCTCCGGCTGATTGTCCCATTCAGATGATGGTCTGGCATTCAGATGTTTGTAGAGAATGACTTTCCCGGTGACAACCTGATCAAGGATTTTTCCAGTCAGATCAGCCATCTGTCCATCAGAAGTAATGGAGAAGGATACCGATGCATGATTGCCAATCTGATATCCGACAGGTGCCTGTACTTCCACCAGCTCATAACTGCCGTATGGAAGAAGATGATCTCCGGTTATATACATGCCGTTTTCATCCGTTGTAAAGTATGCATCACCATCTCCATCCACATCCACCGCCTGATCTACATCATATGTTCTGCCGTTTACCATTACAGGATGCATGGATCTGTTATACAGTGTGAATACTGTCTGCAGTTGTGCCTCTCCCTGTGGCCGGACCGTTTCTTCATCCTGTTTCTGTACCGTAAAGCCACCACGGATAATCTGATCTTTCAGACAGTCAGTCAGAATGACCGTCTGCTGATCCTGCTGAATCTCAAATTCCACTGCTTCTGATAAACAAGACAGCAGATATCCTTCCGGTGCCTGTACCTCCTCAATTCTGTATCGTCCTGTCTGCAGGAAATCTTCTCTGCCCTGCTGGTTTTTCTGTGATTGCCAACAACCATCCCCGTCCGTGACAATCTTCCAGTCAAATGCCTGATTGAAAGAGGCAACAGATACAATGTTCCCGTTAACCTTCATCGCAACATCATATGGATTGAGATTGACAATCTGATAGACTGCAGAAAGGTTTTCTGCATCTCCCTGTACCTGACTTCCGGTATCCGCATCGTTTTTACGGATTGACAATCCACCTTCTTCTCTTTCCTCGTGGTAGATGAATGTTTCATCTGTACTCAGACATGCAGAGTGATCGCTGTCCATGGTTACCGCAAGTTCCAGTATGTCTTTTGTTTCCCACAGGATCTGATGTGTACCATCGGTAACGGTATGACTTAAACGGTATCCCTCTGGCGCCTTTGTTTCCTGAATCGTAACAATCCCGACAGGCAGTCCGATCTTTCCTTGTTCATCCTGATAAAAAGAATCTCCCGACACAAGAAAGGATGGTTCCAGTCGTGCATGATACACACCATTTTCTTCCTTTGTTTCCACAACCCAGCTTCTTTCCGGCTGTTTATCACGAATTGAAGTACCTGGTTGAACTGCATAATAGCGGATGGTAAACTGTGCTCCTGCAAGTGACAGCGGATGGTCCACAGGATCCTGTGCCTGTTTTTCAATCTGCAGTGATACCTGAGCAAGAGCTGGCGTATCCTGAATGAAAAAGTCTGTTTTTCCCTGCTGTATTGTCTGTTTCCAGATGGTATCATCCCGATAATACCCCTTTGGAGAAGTAAGTTCTTTCAGTTGCATCTGATTGACACCAAGCGGAATGTTTTCATATACTGCTTCCGCAAAACCGTTGTGATCTGTTACAAGCTGTCCGGCAGAAATCACTTTACCATCAGCCGTTTCATAGAATGCTTCAAACACAGCTCCGCATAGATCATAGTTTCCATTCTGCTCCGTTATGGATGGATTGGATGAAGACTTATGTATACTGACTTTTACCTTCTGGGTAACCGGCTGCTCGGCAATGTTCAGACGTACTGTTCCATCATCTGAAATGTGACAGATGTATGGTGTATCATCTTTGACATAACCCTCAGGTGCCTGCACCTCTACAACAGTCACAGCAGTGACATCTTCACGTATTGCTGCACCAGATGCTGAAGCAGATCCATTTTCATCCGTTACCAGTTCACAGATCATTCTGCCGGATGTATCACTTCCCTGATATACATGATATACGGCTCCTTTTAGGCTGTAGGATGGATCCGGGGATGTGATGGAAAGCTGTGCTGATTTTTTCTGCAGAAACAGATCAATCTGTCTGTCCATGAATACACTGCCGACTGACATGATATCCTGACCGGTAGAGCGGTAAATCATGGAAGTGCCCATCACCTGTTTTCCACTTGCCAGGTATTCTCTGACACGACTGAGAATCACTGCCTTGGCGGCATTGACTGCAGCAGCATTGGCTCCGACCTGTCTGACAGATGCACCGCATCCGATTTCCCAGATCAGACACTGGGCAGCCAGATAATCGATATCATTTCCACTGACCGTACCATAGTGAGCAATCAGCTGAATCTGATCCCCCTTCTCCTTTCCGAAATGACTCTGCATGGTTCCAACAGGATAGTGAATGCCTTCATCCATCAATGGACCTGGTTCCACGCAGAACATGCGCTGACCTGTATAGGCATCGACGATAATATCCTCTCTTCCACTGTAACCTGCATATGATGTACCTGTATGATCTGTAAAACTGCAGGTTACATCAACTTCCATGTACTGACCGATATGAACCTTTGCATAAACAGGCTCATTGGAGGCATGAAGTGCAGCTGACGGGGTGTTCCAGGCAGATGCCAATACCAGCAATGCTGTCATGGCTTTTACCAGTTTCATTCCCGCGACTGAAAAAAACTGTAATACTTTCATGAATTCTCTCCTTTCTGAGATCCCTCATGTATACTTATTACCGGTTTTTCTCAAATCCATAAAAAATACCCCGGTATCGGGGCGGATCGCTTCAGAAGATGATGCACGATGGAGCTGCCAGATCGTAGTGCTGGTGTGTTTCCTGCAGTCTGATGGAGTCATCATAGGAAAACAGAACGATCCGGTTTCGGTCCATGATACCAGCCGCAAGAATTCTGTTTTTTTCATCCAGCCCGAATCCACGGATATCACTGCCTGGCATCGGATTGACATGTTGAAGGTGAAGATCACCGGATGCATCGATTCCATAGGAAGTAATGCACCCAACTGAAGAATACAGGCGACTGGAAACAAACAGGATCTTTCCATCATGGGTTACCTGCAGCTGTGATCCCATCGGCAGTCTGTGATTCATCATGGCACATGTATTGACTTCATCAACATCCGCATGTCTTTTTTCATGCAGTGGCAGAGGATGGCAAAGATAGAAGGAATCCTCCATTGTACCGATAATTCTCTTCAGCTGCAGTGTATCATCCTTTCGGATTTCATAAATACCGACTGCCGGATAGTTTTCAAAAATGACATAGATCACAGGCAAAGAAGGATGAAACACAGCATGCCGTGGTGCATAACCGGCATGAACATGGAATATTTCAACAGGCGTCAGTTTTCCCGTATTTTCATCCAGTTTCATCACAGCAATCTCATCCGTACCTCGGTTACAGACGATGACTGTTCCGTTTTTTTCAATGACACAGTGAATATGGGATGTGGACTGCCCACCACCATGACACCAGTATCCTTTCCCTTCCATTTTCACAAGGTCACAGAGTCGATCAAAAGAACCATCTTTCTTCAAAGCAAACACTGCAACGGAAGACTCATCAAATCCTCGCACCAGTTCATAACTGCCGTCTTCTTTTTTCTGATAGGAACATGTAACGGTTGTATGAGATCCATGATTTGCCACAAGCAGATATCTCCCGCTTTGGGTCATCGTAAGATAACAAGGTCTGGAACCATAACTGATGGAACGATCCAGCAATGATAATGTCCCGTCACTGTTTCTGATAAATGCGATCACACCTCCACCCGAGCCATTGAGTCCACTGAAATCCTTTGTTTCACTGACTCCATACATCACATTGCCATTCCCATGGCAGATAAAACTGATACTGTCAGCTTCCAGAAGACCTGTTTCCTGAATACTGCCATCATGGCGGATGATCAGACTGTAAACACCCTTTCCATTTCCTTTGATACTGCCGCCGTTTCTGACCGTACCGACCGTCATATAATCTGTTTGATTCATATATTGTTTCCCTTTTTCTGCATTCTAACACAATCTGTCTGTTTCCTGCAGATGACTTATGCATGGAACTGGTGCGTTGTTTCTGCTACAATACGACTCATGAGAATACAGATTCAGGATGCTCATACCCTGGTGCAGTGGTATGACAGAAACAGACGAAACCTGCCATGGCGGGATACAGGGAATCCTTACGATATATGGCTGAGTGAAATCATGCTGCAGCAGACAAGAATTGAAGCTGTCAGAGAAAAATTCATTCTGATCCGTAACCAGCTGCCTGATATCCATAGCCTGGCTGAATGTACAGAAGAAAAACTGCTCCGGTTATGGGAAGGCCTTGGCTATTATTCCAGAGCACGCAATCTGCATCGTTGTGCCATCACTCTGGTCAAAGAATATGATGGTAAACTGCCGGCTGACTATGATCAGCTTCTGTCATTACCAGGCATTGGTCCCTATACCGCCGGCGCTATTGCTTCCATCGCATTCGGCATTCCGGTACCGGCAGTCGATGGTAATGTCATGCGTGTCATTGCCCGGCTGTACAAAATCACAGAAGATGTACGCAATCCCTCCACGAAAGCAATGATCGAACAGATGATCAAAGACCTGTTCCACCAGGATCACGACAGTCATTTTGTATCTTCTTTCAACCAGGGGTTAATGGAACTGGGAGAAACGGTATGTCTGCCCAATGGCACACCACAATGTGAAAAGTGCCCGCTTCATTATGACTGCAAAACATATCAAAGCGGCTTATGGAAAGAAATTCCATATCGCTCAGCCCAAAGAAAAAGAACCGTCCAGAACAGAACACTTCTGATCATCCGCGATCAGCAGCGGTTTCTGATACATCGACGTCCCTCTTCCGGCCTGCTTGCAGGTATGTATGAATTCTATGGAGTCAATGGGCATCTGAACCGGAAACAGGCAGTTGAGCATGCACAGCAGCTTGGCTTCTACCCGATTTCCATCCATTCTCTTCCTTCTTCCACACACATCTTTACCCATCTGGAATGGCATATGAAGGCGTATGAAATCACAGTCGCAGATGCATCCGACTTCAATCAGCAGGATTATCTGCTTGTAGATGAAACACAGCTTGCGGATCTGCCGATTCCTTCCGCTTTCCGAACCTATACCGTCCTGTACGCTTTACGCAAAGAAAAGAACGGATGAGACTGCTTTACAGGCAGAATCATCCGTTTTATCATTTCATGTCTTTTCAAGCTGTTTTCTTATTTCCTGCGCCAGGGATACTGACTCATATATTCCTCATTCCAGGCAGGTTTACCTGTGGCAGGAAAGTCAGAATAGTAACAGCTGATTGCCTGAAAGTTCAATCTGTACTGACAGTTTTTTTCCGATTTCATTCTTCCGTAAAATCATCTGTTGTTTTTCTGACCTGAAGCAGTTGTGATGGTGGACAGTGAAGCTGTAGATCTTCCATACGGTAAACTGCTTCCACAACACCTTTATCTATCGCAACCCTGTCAACGAGTATGTCGACCTGATCACCGGCACAGATGGATGTGGAATCACAGATACATTCCAGATGTGTTCCATGCATTTCATTTACTACATCCGCCATCAGATGACATCTGTTTTTCGGATATTCCGGCTTTCCGATTTTAAGTTCCCCGTTTACAGCCAGCATTTCTCTTCCACCATAATACAGCACACCTTCCCTGACCTCATCCGCAATAACATGGAAGCTGGAAACCTCTTTACCGTCTATTGTAACGCTTAAAGAATCATCTCCATGGATGATCAGTTTATCCGTAAACCCTGTAAAGCTATATTCCGGCAGTGCCTGGAAGAATCTTTTCCGATGCAGTTCTCCATCATGACTACGATGTTTTACAGTGATCTTCCAGCTGCCGTTTCTGTTCTGCTTTCCTTCCAGATTCAAAACGGCTCTTGATACTGTTACGACAGCCAGCAGATCCTCCAGTGAGTCATATATCCTGTGCGCCATTCCCTTTTTACCTGCTTTTTCAAACAGGTTTTCCAGCATATGGGTCGCTCTGATCACCGCCATATCATTTTCGATATCTTCACTTGTCAGGTTCCGTAAGTGCTGACCGAACAACGCAGTCATCATCCAGCTGGCAGCCAGATATGTATCACTCATTCCAGACGGGACAGCCAGGATACTCAGTGCCCGCTGCATCATTGCCTCGGGATAGAATGAATATCTGTTTCCTTCCAGAAACATTTCACGTGTTTCTTCACATGCCTTGGCTGCCTTATCATAGGCTATCATTGGATTATATACGACAGACTTTTCATTCAGATACAGCTCGCATAACTGCAGTGAAGCTTCGATAAATCCTGCATGATCTGCAAGTGTAAAGTAAAAGAATGCCTGATCCAGCTGCGGAACTCCATTTGTCGTACGCCCATTGATACACAGCATACCAAGATCCATGGCAACAATCGGAGAATGATTGATTTCAAATGCATCATGAAAAAGATCACGTGCTTCATACCAGTCACACTCATACAGTCTGCTTCCCCCACCACAGGCTCTTGCCTTGACTGTCATTGCCAGCGGATCTTCCTGACCAATCAGATCTTCGATCAGATTCCGGGCAAATATGAGTTCTTCTTCCGTCGCATCTTCCGCCATAGAAGGGTCCAGATACTGATGCAAAAACAGATCCAGATCCTCAGAATCGTAATGTCTATTCTCTACAGGAACTGCAAGTTCATCCACAGTGTCCTGCAGCACATCCCTTAACTGTTCTGCCTGTTCACGTATGGATACAGGACAGTCAGGTTCGAATGAATCATACAATTCCATCACGTAATCATTGATATCATCGAATGGGTGAAGATCAAGTTCGTCGATCATTCCATCCACCAAAAAGATGGCTGATGGCAGAAAACGGATCCCCTGATTTGCCTGCTTTTCATCGATCAGTTTATACATCCTGTCTTTTCCATATGACAGAAACTGCATATATTCCAGAAGCAGATCTTCATGGGGCCCTGTCATTACATTCTGTAAACCTGCCAGTATTTCCTCTGGATGGACGACAATGGTCTGATCCCATTCAAAACACCAGCATGGATATGGCTGATCCAGATCATCCAGCAGGATCTTTCCGGTTATGACATCCCTGATCTGCTGCGCGCTGATCCTGAATGGTGGAAAAACAGCTGAAATATCCTGCATGAAAAGTGGTTTCCGAAGGTCATATTCCACCTCTTCTGTCAGTATTTTACCGGAAATCCGCTCGTTCAAGATTCCGGTTACACGTATGTATGTTTCCGACTTGAAAATACTGTCCAATCTACATAAAACAATATCATTTACATGAATGTCACGGTTCATAATAGTACTCCTGCCAGATAATCATACAGGAGAAAAAAGATAAAA
>JAEDEK010000186.1 GCA_016293365.1 Bulleidia sp.
ATCATCATTGACCGTGACGACAAAGGAACAGAAACCGTTCACTTTTTGAATATGGTTGATGAAGCCGACCTTTTGAAGCTCATGGAAGATGAGGAAGTAGAATCCTACATGAATTCCCAGGGAATGACAGCGACGGAGAAAGAAACAGTTGAGCCAGAAAACATTACAGAAGAGACAACCGAGGAACAAAAGGAAGAGGCTGAGGTTACGGAGACAGAAAAGAAACCTGCCAATGTAACCGGAATTATGGCAGTTGTGCTAATTCTTGTAGTTGGCGGTATTGGCGGATTTATGTATGTGAAGTCCAATAAGGGAAAGAAAAAAGCCGAAGGACCGGATCCGGATGCAGACTACTTTGATGAGGATGATGAGGATTATCTTGCAGACATGGACATTGTGGAAGAAACAGAAGCTGATGATTCTGAGGATGAAGATATCAGTCCAGATGAACCGGATGAAGAGTAAAGTTCCAGGAATGAGGCAGTCGAAAGGCTGCCTCGTGTGATGGGAGGAATCTATGGAAGATAAAGAATTTGATAAGTTAACGCCGGATGAGAAAAAAGAACTGTTTCAGAAAGCCTTAGAAAACTATAACAACGGTTTTGCTGAAGAGGATTATGTTGTGAAATCACTGGCAACTGTTCGTGTGGAAGATGCCCTTGAAGATTCCTGCAGGGTTTTGGAAGAATTCAAGCCAGCACAAAGAAAGGTCATCTATGAAGCAGCCAAAGCAAGTCTTAATCTGGATTATTTCATGAATCCAAAGTTTTCAGCAGCTCACATGAAGTTTATCTTGGAACAGTTGCAGGAGAATAAGGATGTCACATGGCTTCCAGTTGGTAAGTTTCACCGGAATATTGTGTCTAAACCACTTACAAGGGAAGAGATTAGCAGGATAAAAATGAGAATGGAGTCATCAGAGCATAAAGATTCCGTGATAGCTGATCTGGAGAGGAAAAAGAAGGAGTCAGCGAAAAAGCCTATAAAAGAGGGAAAAACAAAACAGGGAGGAGAACGTTAATATGGCAAGGAAAACAAGATATTTGGGGTATTTGAATGGATTGCAGAAAAAAGATAATCGTGGAAGAAAGACATCAACAAAAGAATCTGTGCTTTCAAGGCTCAAAGATCTGAAAGGGAAGGAATGTCACATGACCATACCGGTAAATGAAGGAGAAGCAGATGCTGATTAGCGGTGTTCGCCCACAACCGGGATTTTATGATTCCGTACCTAAAATAGAGAATGTGAATGATATAGAACTGGAGGGATTACGAGTGGCAGAAAATACAGCAGTAAAAGAGGAAAAAAAGGTTGTTACGCTTTCGGTAGCAGAATGCAGTGAGTTTCATAACATGGGGGAATTCCATGAGAATATCACAAGTGTTTCAGATGCAATCGCAAAATTCAAAGATATACCACCGGAGCGCATGAATGGAATACCAGCAATCGGACTAAGGGTTTCAGATCCAAAAAGTCCTGATGATTATGTGGAAATGGATATTTTGGTTGGAAACAGAATTGATCTGGATATGCTTCACCATGTACCGGATATAGCCGAGAACTGGCAGGCACAGCAGATGATAGCAGCACTGATTCATGCCATTCCGGATGCAAAGGTTGAAGGAAGGATTCCTGATAATATTCAGAAAAAAATAGAATGGCTTGAATCCAGGGATAAGCGTGCGGATGAACTGCAACAGATAACGGACAAACTTGAAAAGGGAGTTGTGGAGGTATTTCAGAGCGACAAATACAAACAGTTCCTGAATACAATGGCAAAGTTTCCGAGGTATTCCGTAAATAATTCCCTTCTGATTATGATGCAGAGACCGGATGCACAGCTTTGCCAGAGCTTTACCGGATGGAAGCAGATGGGCCGGTATGTGAAAAAAGGAGAAAAGGGAATTAGTATTCTTGCACCTGCCCCATATAAGATTGAGAAGGAACAGACGAAGCTAGATGACAAGGGAAAGCCGGTATTTGATGCAGATGGGGAACCGGTAAAGGAAAAGGTAGAAGTCACAATCAGGGCTTTTAAAGTAGTAAAAACTTTTGATCTGGCACAGACGGATGGAAAAGAGCTTCCTACAATAGGACCTTCTGAACTGGTGGGAAGCATTGAAGGATATCCCAAAATTCTACAGGCATTACAGGATATCAGCCCGGTACCTGTCTCTTTTGAGATGATTGGCGGAGAAGCCAAAGGATTTTATCATCTGGAGGATAAAAAGATTGTTGTTCAGGATGGAATGAGTGAGGTACAGACCATAAAGACACTGCTTCATGAGATGGCGCACCAGAAACTGCATGATAAAGATGCTGTCCCGGAAGCAAAAGATATTACAAGGAGTGGGAAAGAAGTTGAGGCCGAAAGTGTTGCATACGTTGTATGCCAGCACTACGGAATCAATACTTCTGACTACTCCTTTTCTTATGTCGCGGGATGGTCTGAAGGAAAGGAAACACCGGAACTGAAAGCATCCCTCGACAAAATCAGGCAGACTGCATCGGATTTCATTTATCAGATTGATCAGAGAATGGAAGTCCTTACAGCAGAGAAAGAACAGGGATTTGTACCTGTGGAGCCGGGGAAACAGGAGAAGGCTGCAAACTCGGAATTGCAGGGAGTTGTAGATAAGCTCCTTCATGATATTGATAAGAAACGCACAGCATCAAAGGGGAGGTCATCCGTGAAAACAAAACTCAAAGAAAACACAGAAAAAACGGCACCTAAGAAAAGTAAAACAACGAAAGTCAAGGAGGAAAGAGCATGAACCAAAAGG
>JAEDEK010000036.1 GCA_016293365.1 Bulleidia sp.
CCTGGCTGTCAAGTGGATCGTGGAATAACGAAGACGTACAAAATGCTGACCGGAATAACTGGGTTGCAAAAGGTCAAACATACATTCTATTGATCTGAATCAAGTGTTCCGTTATTCCGAAGAAGATGTTCCAAAGATAGCGAAACAGGTGTTCCACGGAACCGAAACTTGCAATGTAATTCAATATCGATATCTTCAAAAGATATTTCAGTGCCTTAAATGTTAATCCTTTTTCGTATTATAAAACTAGAAATTATTTATGCAATAAATCTAGTTTGAAAAGAGTTTAGATGTGTTAGAATAACATCGAAGAGAAGATTAAATAAAATGAATTGAGACTCCATATCTGGATGAACTCGTTAGTAACGATTTGTGGCTATGACTACTTCTGTATCGTGCTTCTCTTCACTGAATAACAAATATGACTAGGGATTATGTAAGGATAATTTCTAGTCTTTTATTTTGTAGGCATACATTATAATGGGCTTAGAAAGCAGAGAGAAATCCTTTTTCATCTGAAACATCCTCTTCATAACTATGATTATAAGACACCATAATCATACGAATTATTTTAAGTACAAAAAAACCTCAGTTTTCCTGAGGTCGTCTTTGTAGATGTAATTAGTCAGCTACGTATGGTAATAAAGCCATCTGACGTGCACGCTTGATAGCGGCAGCCAGCTGTCTCTGATACTTCGCACGAGTTCCTGTTACACGTCTTGGAGTAATCTTTCCGTTGGCGCTGATGAACTTCTTGAGGAGCTCAACATCCTTGTAATCAATGTACTTGATGTTATTCTTTGTGAAGTAGCAGACCTTTCTGCGGCCCATTCTCTGCTTTCTGAATGCCATGTCTGTTTCTCCTTATTTTTCAAATCAGAATGGAAGATCATCACTGGCAATATCCAGTGGTGATGCTCCAAACGGGTCATCCGCAACACTGTTTGAAGGACCTGCAGGCTGGTATGGCTGTTGAGGCTGATACTGCTGCTGGTAAGGCTGCTGGTATGACTGCTGGCCGTAACCGGAGTTGCTGTAATCATTGCTCTGCTGGGCACGTGCCATGGACTGGCTCTTGCTTTCGAGCAGATTGACATTATCGCATACAACTTCAGTTACATAGCGGCGTTGACCCTGCTGGTCATCGTAAGATCTGGTCTGAATTCTGCCTTCCACACCGACCATTGCACCTTTACGTGCATACTGGCCGAGGAAATCAGCAGACTGTCTCCATGCTGTACAGTTGATGAAGTCCGCCTGGCTGGAACCATCCGGATTCTTCTGCCCTCTGCGATCGCAGGCAACTGTAAATGAAGCGACAGACAAACCAGTTGTTGTCTTACGGACTTCAACATCTTTTGTCAGTCTTCCGACAAGAACAACGCGGTTGATCATTTACTTGGACTCCTTAGCTGGAGCTTCGTCTTTCGTAATCATGAAACGAACAACATTCGGATTAATGCGCATCAGACGGTCGAATTCCTTAACGCATGCATTGTCTGCTTCGAATGCGAGAACTACATAGTAGCCCTTTGTCATGTCATCAATACGGTATGCGAAATCACGCATTCCCCATTCATCTGTCTTGTTGACCTTACCACCGTTGTCAGTGATGATCTTGGAAAGAGTTTCGATGAGCGCAGCTCTCTTTTCTTCCTCAACAGATGCATTGATGATGTACATTACTTCGTACTTTCTCATTTTGTACACCTCCTTTTGGTCTAGCGGCCATTTCTGGCAAGGAGTGGATTTCCCACTCGCCACAAGAGTATAACAGAAATCCCCCTCTATAGCAATCAGAATTTATCTGATTTACTACGGATAATTGCCACTTTATTCAGCTTCCAGACAAATCATCTCATCCTCCAGATGAATCACACCCTGGTATGTTCCAGACTGATCCTTTGTTTCAAGCGGATCCCCGTCAACATGCAGAACAATATATTCACTCAGATCTGATGTGAATAAAGGATAGATCATCTCTCCGTTTTCATCTTCTATTCCACTATGAGGCATCACACCTGTTACACGTACGGTTTTATCCTCATAGTCAGAAGGATTCTGTACAATTTCATCTGTTGTGCACTCAATCACTTCATCTTTATCAGATTCCTGATGAACCGTACAGCCACCAGATAGAATCGCTGCTGCAAGGCATAAGCAAGTTACTGTTCTTTTCATATTCTCTCTTTCAAAACAAAATCGCCATGATCAAATACAACAGCCTGTTCTCCATCTTCCGTTGTACCTGTGATATGCAGATCCTTTGTACCAATCATAAAATCGATATGGATTGAAGAATCATTGAATGTGTATTCCGGACTGGATGGTTTACCATTGCTCAACCCTCTTCCCAGCGCGAGATGGCATGATGCATTTTCATCAATCAATGTTGTGTAATATACTTTTCCACTCATCGAAATCGGAGAATGATATTCCACAAGGGCACACTCACCCAGATAACATGAATTTTCATCTGTTGTGATCAGGTTTTCGAGCATCTGTTTTCCCTCATCGCAGATAACCTCAACAACCTTCCCCTTTTCAAAACGGAATCCGAATTTTTCAATTGCCTTACCTCCTAAAACAAGTGGTCTAGAGGCGAAGACAACACCATCGGTTCCATACTTTTCAGGTGTTGTGCAGATCTCTTCCGTCGGTATATTCGGTGTGAACGGTATGAATCCTTCCGAAAGCTTTCTGTTTCCCATTCCAAAATGAGAATCCGGTGTCAAGGTAACCGTCAGATCTGTACCATTACCGGCTGTATAATGCAGCGATCTGAAATGCCAGGAATCCATGATATCTCCACGTTTCCTTCTGCTTTCTGTTTTTTCCTTCCATGTCTTTTCAACATCATTGTTTTCATCGATATAGCACAGTTTCAACAGCAGCTTCCACAGCTCTTCCAGTCTTTCATTTTCAGCCACTTCAGGAAGAACAAGATCTGCCCATGGCTGTGTCGGTATCATCGCAATCAGCCATTGACAGTGTTTTTCACGTGAGGCTTTGCGCATGATATTGCGAACCCCATCGATATGTGCAAATACAGCATTGGCCTTTGTCTCATCCAGATCTTCCATTCTCTTTGGATTGACACCTTCCAGTCTGACATAGCATGCACCTTCATCCAAATACTTCTGATTGGAAAGCACTTCCCACTCTTCAATCTTTTCCACTTCTGATAAAGGCCGGTGTAAAGCAGCCACCTTCAGCATCGCCTCATCCAGGTAATGCACAACAACATTTCCAGCACCGATCCGATAACACGCTTCCGCAAAGACAGGGACAAAGTATGCTCCATCCAACGCCGCTTCCACAAGGACAGTCTGGCCTTTCTGAACGTTGAGTCCGACCTTTGCCAGTGTATAGGCGTATTTTTCCATCATCTGTTTCATTTCCATTGCATTTTCCCCCATATAAGCATAACAGGCAGGGAATCCCTGCCTGATGTTTATGCCGAAATGATCATTCTGTCATCCTGAATTTCAGGCTTGAGATCCATGTTATTTCCATTTACCTTGTATTTCTTCAATACAAACATTGTAACTGTACCGGCAACCCCTTCGATCGGCGCCAGCTTTTCACCAACAAAGTCAGCTACTTCACGCATAGTCCGCGCATTGATGAAAACAAGGAATTCTGAAGTTCCTGACACCAGATACAGGGAAGAAACTTCCGGGAAACGTCCGATCTTTTCCGCAATTGTATCATAGCCTGTACCACGCTGCGTACTTGCCTTGACACCAATGATTGCATCCACGTGATCCACGTTAGCCTTATCCCAGTTGATGATCGTGTGATAACCACAGATGATTCCATCTGCCTCAAGTTGTTTCTTGGCTTTTTCGACATCCTCTTCTGATTCATTCAGAATATCTGCCAGATCCGTCACGCTGGCACGTGGATTCTGAAACAGAAGATCCAAAAGAATTTTCGTATCCATTTATTTACCTTCTTTCTGATAACCGTGATCTTTCAGGAAGCGTTCAATTCTCCGCATTGCTTCCTGCAGATGTTCAATTGAATATGCGTAGGAGATTCTCACAAATCCTTCTCCGCTTTCTCCGAATGCCGTACCTGGCACGATCGCAAGATTCTGTTCTTTCAGCAGCTGCATGCAGAAATCATCTGAATTCATACCCAGAACAGATATATTCGGGAATACATAGAATGCCCCTTTCGGTTCAAATGTATGCAGACCCATCTCATTCAGCTTCCGCACACAGTACTTTCTTCTGAAATCATATTCCTGCCGCATGCGTTCAATATCATTGTCACACTCCCGCACGGCTGCCACAGCCGCATATTGAGAGGTGGTCGGTGCTGCCATGATACAGGATTGATGAATCTTGATCATTGTATCAATCAATGGTTTTGGACCTGCCGCAAATCCAAGTCGCCATCCCGTCATGGAAAAAGCCTTAGAGAAACCGTTAACAACAATCGTTCTTTCTTTCATTCCATCGATCTGTGCAATAGACGTAAACCCTTCTTCACCATATACCAGTTCCGCATAGATTTCATCCGCAAGAACGATAATATTCGTATCACGAATGACATCCGCAATTTCAAGCAGATCCTGTCTTCTTAAAACTGCTCCGGTCGGGTTATTCGGGAATGACAGAATCAGCAGTTTTGTTTTTTCCGTGATTGCTTCTTTGATCTGCCGGGCAGTAACGCGGAATTCATCTTCTTCTTTTGTCTGTATCGTTACCGGCACACCACCTGTCAGTGTTGTGATCGGTTCATAGGATACATAACATGGCTGCGGTATGATCACTTCATCCCCATCTTCGACAAGCATGCGGATTGCAAGATCAATTGCCTCCGATCCACCGACTGTTACAAAGATTTCCTTTGGATCATAGGAAAGCGAATATCTTCTTTCCATAAATGCAGAAAGAGCTTCCCTCAATTCTTTCAACCCTGCATTTGCTGTATATTTTGTTCTACCCAGTTCAAGAGAATGGATTGCAGCTTCACGGATTGCCCATGGCGTCTGAAAATCCGGTTCCCCGACACCAAGGGAGATACAGTCCGGAATCTCCGCAGCAAGTTCGAAAAATTTTCGAATACCGGATGCCTTCATATCCAATGCTCTTTGAGCCTGTATTTTCTGATAATCTATCATGTTGTACCTCTTTTCAATCAGAAGTCTGGATTTCAGCAATCATGTCACGCAGTTCTGCCGCACGTTCAAAATCAAGTACTGCAGCAGCTTCCTTCATCTGCTTCCGCAGATCTTCCACAAGTGCTTCCTTATCCTTTTTAGAGAACTTCTTCTTACGGCTCATGTATTTTGCCGCCATTTCCTTTGTTTCCTTGCCACGGATCACTTCATCCACACGCTTGACAATTGTCTTAGGGACAATACCGTGTTCTGTGTTATACGCTTCCTGAATCGCTCTTCTTCGCTTTGTTTCATCGATTGCAAACCGCATGGAATCCGTCATCGTATCAGCATACATATAGACTTCACCATGGGCGTTCCGCGCCGCTCGACCAATCGTCTGAATCAAAGACCTCTGAGAACGCAGGAATCCTTCCTTATCCGCATCCAGAATACAGACAAGAGAACATTCCGGAATATCCAGTCCTTCTCTTAACAGGTTGATACCGACAATCGCATCCACTTTCCCCACACGCAGATCCTGAATGATCTGTGTTCTTTCCAGTGTCTTTGTCTCATGATGGAGATAGGCAATATGGAAACCTCTTTCCATCAGATATTCGGTCAGATCTTCCGCCATGCGCACGGTCAGTGTTGTAATCAGGACTCTTTCCTTCCGCGCAATTCTTTCCTTTAATGCATCACAGATATCATCAATCTGCCCTTTTGTCGGCTTGACCGTAATCAACGGATCAAGTAACCCTGTTGGACGGATAACCTGCTCTGTCACATGATGATCCACCTGCTCCAGTTCATAATCACCCGGTGTTGCGGAACAGTAGATGACCTGATTGGTCATGGATGTAAATTCATCAAATGTCATCGGACGGTTATCCAGTGCAGAAGGAAGACGGAAACCGTATTCCACAAGTACCTGCTTACGCTGCCGATCACCATTGTACATGCCACGGATCTGCGGCAGTGATACATGCGATTCATCCACAAACAGCAGGAAATCCTTCGGGAAGTAGTCAAACAGGTTATATGGTCTTTGTCCAGGAACTCTGCCATCGATATGCATCGAATAGTTCTCAATTCCTGCACAGTATCCATTTTCTCTTAAGGCTTCCAGGTCAAATCTTGTTCTCTGTTCCAGACGTTCTGCTTCCAGCAGTTTCTGATGATCCTTGAAATATGTCAGTCTTTCTTCCAGTTCCGCTTCAATCGCATCACATGCTTTCAGCATCGTTTCCTTATTTCTGGCATAACCGGAAGCAGGAAAGATGTTATAGAACTGGTAGGCATTCAATGTTCTTCCTGTTAACGGATCCACTTCAGAAATACGATCCACCTCATCTCCGAACATTTCAATCCGGATATTGAACTGATCCGTATAGGATGGAGTCAGATCGATAACATCTCCTCTTACACGGATTGTTCCTCGGCTTTGATCCATATCATTTCTTGTATACTGCAGTTCAACCAGCTTCCGCAGCAGATCATTCCGGTTCCATGTTTCACCGACTCTGATGGTCATGAACATATTCTTATATTCCACCGGATCACTTGCTGCATAAATACAGGCAACCGATGCTACAACAATAGTATCTCTTCTTTCCAGAAGTGAATTCAACGTCGACTCACGGAACATATCCAGTTCTTCATTGATCGCCGCCGTTTTTTCAATATACATGTCGTTTTTCGGCATATACGCTTCCGGCTGATAATAGTCAAAGTTGGATACAAAAAACTCCACTCTGTTATGCGGAAAAAGTTCCTTGAATTCAGAATACAGCTGACCTGCAAGTGTTTTATTATGTGAGAAAACAAGAGTTGGCCTGTTTTCACGGGCAATAATATTTGCCATGGTAAAAGTCTTACCGGTACCGGTTGCACCCTGCAGCACCTGCACTTTCTTTCCTTCTTCAATACCTCTGCACAGTTTATCGATTGCCTGCGGCTGATCTCCTGTCGGTCTGAATTCACTGATCAGTTCAAATTTATCCATGTTAAACTCCGTACCGTCAGTATACACTCTTTGTCACTCAAAAAAAAGGGCACGTGCCTTCACATGCCCTGTAATACCTTGACTGCTTCTGCAAGCTGTGTATCCGTGTCTGTTGTTGTCTGCCAGCGGTAGCGTGTCTGTCCATACAGATACCTGTATGTATGCACATCCAGGTTTCCCGTTTCTTCCAGTCCGTAATCATGCTGAAACTGCCGCAGGTTGTCAGAAAGAATCTGCGAAAAATATCCGTCCTTTCTATCAGTCTGATAACCCAGATAATCCAGACAAAGCGCCATATCCTCAACAGACGGTGATACGGAATCCACTTTGTATTCGTTTCCTTCCTTCATTTTCGTAAAGGTATGATAGAACACCTCATGCAGACGAACTTCACGATCCGGTTCAATACCGACATCATTGACCCATACACCATCTGGAGAAAGCCAGCGCTGGGTTGTATAGTTCAAAGAAGATCCATCCGAAAATTTTCTTTCCACCTGCACGGTACCTTTTCCATAGGATGTTGTACCGATAATGGTCACATCATCCCTCTGCTCAGATAACGCCATTGTCAGCACTTCCGCAGCCGATGCTGTATTCTCATTGATCAGAATGACAATCGGTCCGATCTGGCTGTACTGTTCCTGCGTGGTTTTGGAAACAGTGATATTTCCTTCCTTGTCCTCCCGCTGCAGAACTGCAGATCCTTTTGGAAGGAAAAGAGAAGCAACATCTGTGACGGAAGTCAGATATCCACCACCATTATCACGTAAATCCAGAATCAGTGAACTCACCCCTGCTTCCCTGAATGTATCAAGATACCTGCGAGCTGCATCCCCACTGGAATCCCCGAACTGGTACAGCTGCAGATAGCCGATTCGATCATCAATGACTTTGCCATCCGCTATACTTACCAGATTCTTTCTTTCCACAGGCATTCCGATGATCTTATCCTGTCGCAGAATTTTCAACGACACAATTGATCCTTCTTCTCCCTGTATGATCTCTTTGATTTCTTCTGCACTCTTATCCGACAGCAGTGTCCCGTCTGCTTCATACAGAACATCTCCGACCTGCAGTCCCGCTTGTTGTGCAGGCGTATCTTCCATGACTTTTGTTATGATATTGGTACCATCGATCTCAAGATACTGAACGCCGATCCCACAGTAGTTACGGTTGATCCCCTGTCGAAAACTATCGCTTTCTTCTGCACTGAAATACAGGGTATGCGTATCTTCACTGTTCGCCACAAGGCCCTCGATGGCCTGATCCGTCAGCCTTTCATCCAGATTTTCGATATCCTTCCCGAAATACCAGTCACTTTCAAGTACTTCCTTCACTGCGTTGATCTTGTCGCCATCATCCAGGCCAAGCCCTCTTGAAATCATGGTACGAAGTGAAGATGTAAATCCATAGGGCAGCAAAGATCCACCCAGCCAGCCGAAAAGCAGGAAAAAGACGAACATGATCCTGGCGTAGATCTTATATTCCTTATATTCCTTCTTTGCTTTTTTCAGTTCTTTTTCTTCCGGATACAGGTGTCTATGAACATGGAGAACAACTTCTTCCTGTTCCTGCGTATTTTCCATTTCTGCTGTTTCTCTGTTTTCTTCCATATTTATACCATTTCTGAACAATAAGGAGCTCGATCGAGCTCCCTTCCTGTTAACCACCGAATACGGATTCCGGACGAATACGACATGGAATACCGGCACCTGCATCGCATCTTCTTGCGGAAGTATACCAGCCGGTTCCAAATCCCATATCGCCGTTCCATGAGGATGCGTAAGCTGAGAAATTAGACGCATCGCCGAGATAATACACTTCGATATGACAATGTGGCCCACTGGAATTTCCACTGGATCCTACCGCACCGATCTGCATACCCGCAGTCACTACCGTACCTGCTGCGATCGGTGAACCAAGCATCATATGGCAATAATTCATCCCGTAAAGAGAACCGTTGACGCTGACAAGCAGGGTAACCATATTACCGCCGCCAATCAGGCCGCCATACTGTGTACCACATGTACTACCCAGTCCTCCATATGTCGGACAGCCATTTGCACTGTTGAGTACAACACCGTTTCCTGCCGCAAGAATAGCTGTACCTACGGATGCGGCAAAGTCTTCACCCAGATGAAGTGCGCCGCCTGGATAAGCCCATGTTCCCGCGGATATATACGCACCTGGAACCGGATAGGTCCAGCCTGCAGCTGTAATGACATCATCCAGTGTGCCAGCCTCTGCAAGTCTTCTCATCGCCTCGCTGATCGCGGCGATATTGGATGAGATGTTATTGCTTTCAGCCTGCAGTTTTGCATACTGTTTCTGATATTCTTCCAGAATGACCTGCTGCTGTGCCTGCGTCAGAAGAAGTTCATTCTGTTGTTCAATCAGTTCCTGTTTTGCTTCTTCCATCTTTTTCTTTGCTTCTTCCAGTTCAGCTTTTGCCTTTTCCAGCTGTTTCTTTTCTTCTGAAAGCTGAAGACGCAGCGCTTCCAGATCATTCAGTGTTTTTTCATCATACTGTGTAATACTGATCAGACCGCTGGCGATACGAAGCAGATCCTGAAAGGAGGAAGCTCCCATCAGAATATCCAGATACTGGTTGAAATGCATTGTTGACTGGGAAGCAACCATTCTTTTCTTCACCTTTTCTTCAAGGGCATCCACCTGTGCCTGGGTTTCATCAATCTGCACCTGTTTGGCGTCAATTTCAGCCTGCTTGTCATTAATCCGACCCTGCATTTCATTAATCTCAGCCTGCTTCTCATCGATCTTTACCTGCATCTCATCAATCTGAGTCTGAAGCTGTTTTAACTGTGCATCATATTTTGAAATATCTGCAGCAATCTGTTCACGTTCCGCTTCAATTTCATCCAGCCTGTTTTTGGAGGATTCAGACTGTGATGACAGGTATTCAATATATGCCTTACATGCCGAAGTGGATGTATTGCCTTTTGTTGTACAGTAATCATTCCAGTAACCTGTATCACTGTAAGGTGGATCATCTGCATAAACCACCTGGTACGGCAGCATTGCAACCGCCACAGCAACTGTCAGTAATGCTCTTAACAGTTTTTTCATCTTTTCCACCTCAGATATCTGGTAACAGATATCCATGAACCGATATACCCTACAACAACGCCGATCACAACAAGTGCGATGGAGAGTCTGTAGATAAACGGAGACGGAGAAAGCAGGTTGAACATGTTGGAAAGCATGTGACCACCTGTAACCTTATACAGATATGTATAGCTGACAATACTGAGACCAACCGGAATGATGGAACCCAGAATACCGGTAATGATTCCTTCAATCAGGAATGGTGAACGTATGAAACGATTGGTTGCGCCGACATTGCGCATGATGGTGATTTCATCTTTTCGGGAAGAAATCGTCAGCTTGATAGCATTCTGAATCAGCATGACTGCTAAGAATGTCATCGCAATAACGATTACAAAACCAATCTTCCGCACAGAAGACATGGCACCGACAAGATCAATTGTGGACTGGCCGCCATAACTGACTGTATCTACCCCTTCAATCTGTTTTGCCTGCTGCGCAACACTCTCAATGACATTGCCTGCCTTTGCTTCCAGATAGAACGCATTATGCATCGGGTTATCATCCCGGAACGGTTCAAATGCGCTTCTTGTTGTTTCATTCTCAAAGGAATTGAGGTAAAAGTCAAATTCCTGCTCCTTGTCTGAGAAAGTCACCTCTGCCACACCGTCAATCGCATTCAGCTCGGCAGAAATACGATCAATCTGTTCCTGTGATTCATAATCATAATCTACAAGTACTGATATTTCCAGAGAAGATTCAATATCCTTTGTGAAGTTTTCCAGATTGAAACTGAAGATCATGAATATGGAAATCATGACAAGCGTTATTGTAACCGCAATGGCTGCGGATATGGACATGCCCCAGTGTCTTGCCACACCGCGGAAGCCCTCTTTCAGTGGTCTACTGATCATGGCGTACATATCCTCCTTCCGCAAGATCTGCTACGATATGCCCGTTTTCCAGAACAATCGTTCTCTTGCGATGCTTGTTGACAAGTGTCAGGTCATGGGTAACCATCAGAATAGTTGTTCCATAACGGGTATTGATCTTTTCCAGAAGATCCATGATTTCATCTGATTTTTCCGGGTCAAGATTACCGGTAGGTTCATCCGCAATCAGAACTTTTGGTCTGTTGGCGATGGCGCGGGCAATCGCAACACGCTGCTGCTGACCACCGGAAAGCTGATTCGGAAAACTGCCCTCTTTGGATTTCAGCCCGACCAGATCAAGAACTTCACTGACTCTTTTGCGGATCGGCTTTTTCTTCATATTAATGACTTCCAGTGCATAGGCAACATTTTCAAATACCGTCTTTGCACGCAGTAGACGGAAGTCCTGGAAAACAACGCCGATATTTCTGCGATACAGAGGTACCTGACGGGGACGCAGTTTTCCGACATTAATGCCGACAACATTGACGTCGCCTTTGGTCGGCGTTTCTTCTCCATCCAGGAGTTTGATCAAAGTGGATTTGCCGGAACCAGTTGGCCCGATAATATACACAAACTCGCCCTGTTCCACTGAGATATTCAGATCGTACAGAGCGTTTGTCCCGTTTTTATATTGTTTGTAAACGTGATTACATTCAATCATTATTACCTCCTGAAGCATTATAATGCCACAATTCGTCAGATATTAGGTGAACTGTATGTGAATCCTTCGCCATGCATGTCCGCAGCATCGGTTGTAATGGTGAAGGCCTTATCATCAATCCGTCGGATAATTTCAAGCAGATGGTTGTACTGGCGGGAGGATACAACGCAGAGAATGACTGTTTTTTCCTGTCTCTGATAGCCACCGTAACCAGGAATCAGAGTCACGCCACGATCCAGGTCACTCTGAATTGTTTCCATGATTTCCTCCCAGCGTTCAGAAATGATCTGCACGCTTTTGGCATTAGCACCTCCACCGATGGAAAGTACCTTATCAATTGCTACACTGCACGCAAATACAGACACAAGTCCAAGCAGTGCGGCGTTGATATCATAGGCGACAACACCAAGCATGACCGTCAATGCATCCGTGATCATGACACCGGATGATACCTTGAGACCTGTCAGTTTATTGACAATCAAAGGCGGTACATCCATGCCACCGGTGGATGCATCTGCACGCATGACAATACCGATTCCAATTCCACCAAGTAATCCGGCATAGAAAGAAGCAAGCATCGGATGAATCGTAATCGGAACGACTCCGACATACTTTTCCAACATGGTGGTAAACAGAGGATAACAAAGAGAAGAAAGAATTGTGTTCATCATGAACGTTCTGCCCAGAAATAGTCCGCCAACGATAAACAGACCAACTGTCAGGCAGTTTGCCAGAAGAGTCGTATTAATATGGAGCAGAGGTTCCATCGCTACCGCAATACCCGCCACTCCGCCGGAAAGGATCCGGTATGGAAGGATAAAAAATTCCACCGATACAGCCAGTATGAATGTGCCGATGATGATCATCGCAATGTTCATCAGTTTTGCAAGTTTTGTTTTACGTGTGCTCATACGCGTTGTATTATAACATGCATATGAAGCAAATGCAGAACAACACACTGAAAGAAAAAGCACACTGGGCTTTTATATTTCTATATATATTATGGATCTTTTCAAATTCTCTGATGAACGGAAACATTTCTTCCAGCACTTCCGGTTCCATCACCCGTCAGATTCTTGCATTTCTGGCGTTTTTCGGCATAAACCCAGGCTATGATGTGTTCCATCACTTCATCCGCAAGCTCGCTCACTTTCTGGAATATACACTTCTGGGTTTTCTGACATCATTTTCCATATTCCGCAGATCTCTGTTTTCTTCTGAAAAACTGACATGGCTGACAATATGCATCCTCACGCCTATTCTTGATGAAACACTGCAGCTGTTTGTTCCTGGAAGGTGTGGTTCGTTAACAGATTCACTACTGGACATGAGTGGCTGTGTCTTTGGAACACTGTTTCTGTTGATGCTCAGAAAACTGCATTTTCATTTTACCCAAAAGAAAAAGGGAGACAATCTCCCTGATTGATCATTTATTCTTCATCCAGCATTGCCTGTTTCCTTCTGGCAAAACCGGAAGCAATCATACCGGCAATCGCATTCAGTGGATAAGGATGACTTGCATAGTTTCCATCACTGACATAACGGATATAATGATCCACGTATGGCTGGTTGATCTTCTGATTGGATGTAATAACATAAATCATCGGTTTATTGCGAGGTGAAGTAAATACATTGCGATGAGCAAACGCTCTGCGGAAATAGGTACCTGATTCAGAAAATACAATAATAAGTTCTTTTTCATCCGCATTCCGGATATGTTCGATCTGATCAGCAAACTGCATGCATGTAAAGATGATCTTTCTGCTTGTCTGCAGATCATACTGCAGATTCAGCGCAACATTTTCAGACTGCAGGTATCCGAAGGCGGATACTTTTTCATATCGGAAGATATCACTGATCAGCGCGTCAATTTCCTTACTGTCCACACTGTTTTTCATGGATGTCAGATTGGCAATGATCTGATCCACGTATGCACTGTATGGCTCATCAGCATCCTCCCCTGGATATCTGAATTTGTGAGCCACCGTATATGGATGTTCCACCTGATATTTCGCCACCTGATTGCGCAGCTCGTTATAATCCTGTAGCCCAATGGCACGGCAGAATCTGGAAATACTGGAATTGGAAACATAACACTTTCTTGCAAGATCTGAGATGGATACATTTTCCAGCTCATCAATGTGTTCAAGAATATATTTAGCAATACGGTTGTTGTTGGAGTCAGCAGATTCACTGTTCATTAATGACAACAGAATAATCGCAAGATTAAACACTATTTGTTCCCCTCTTTCTCTTACAGCAGACCTTATAATGCTCGAATGACTACTGTATTGCCAATTCTATCATGAATTGCACGGTTTTTTTTATCAAACAGTGTCACAATGATTGATGAAACTGTGACAATATAACTCAGGTACTTTGCAGGTGTGAATAATGATACCAGTCCAAACAGAAGAAGCAGTTGCCTCAGATATGTACCGATGACTGAAAAACCACCTTCTACAATTCCTGCACCGATGACTTCTCGTTTCACCATATCCCATAAGGATACTTCATACCCATCCATGCGGATCACTCGTATTCCACAGATCCTCTTTCCAAGAGTCTGACCATGCCAGACAAAAACAGGAACAGCCACATAATACAGAAAGGAAAGAATAAATACGATGCAGGCAAAAATGAGCCCTTTTTCCATTCCATACGTATTCAGATCAAATGATCCGGTATGAATGCTTTCTCCACCACGCAGCCAGAAAGTTACTGGAATAGCAGCAAGTACACTGGCAACATACCAGTCAATGATTACAGCACCAGCTCTGCGTACTTTCAGCTTCAGTGGATCATACATTCCAATTGACAGTTCGTTTGTTTTTCTCTGATGTTTTCCAGTCTTTTTCTTTGCCATTTTCTTTCATCATCCTTTTTCGAGTTCATTATATGCAATGGTCGATTTCACTGCCTACCAGTCCCTGAAAATTGTTTCCACGTTGTGAAAATCGCATTGATTTTACAGGCAAAAACCCTATACTGAGGTTGTGTGTGTCGAAACTTTAAAATTCAGATTAAAGGAGACAAAAAAATGAAGCTGATCATCGAAAAAGACGAACGCGCAATGAGCGAAAGCGCAATGCAGATTATCCTTGGAACAATGATGCAGGATAAAAGAGTAAACGTATCCCTGACATCCGGACGTTCCCCAAGAATGATGTACAAGATGATGGTACCTTATGTCAAGGACCAGAAGAAGTTCGAAGACATCAACTACTACCTGTTTGACGAAGCACCATACATTGGTGAACGTGCAGGCGAAAAAGGACCAAACTGGGTCGAAATGCAGGAACTGTTCTTCAAAGATGCAAACATTCCAGATGAGAGAGTACATTGCCCTGATTTTGACAACTGGCAGACATGGGATGAAGATATCCGTCAGGCTGGCGGCATCGATGTCATGCTGATCGGTCTTGGCTGGGATGGACACTTCTGTTCCAACTGCCCAAGATGTACACCAATGGATGGTTACACATATGCATGTGACAGAAAGGTCAAAAATGCTGTAAACCCAACATATCCTGACCGTCCTCTGCAGCCATACTCCATTACGATGGGCCCTAAATCACTGATGAGAGTCAAGCACCTTGTCATGATTGTCAATGGTAAGGAAAAGGCAGAAATCTTCAAAAAATTCCTGACAGAACCGATCAGTGATGAAATTCCTGCAACAGTTCTGAGACTTCATCCTAACTTCACAGTCATCGCTGATGAAGAAGCTGCTTCCTTAATCACAGAAGAAGATCTCAAAGGACTTTAATTCTCTCAAACCAAAAGAAAGATGCTTTTTCGGGCATCTTTTTTCTATTGCATCTTTTGAAGTATCAGAGCACACACCCAAGCAACGATGCCTGCTTTCTGACAGCATCCACACTCATATGCA
>JAEDEK010000037.1 GCA_016293365.1 Bulleidia sp.
CCTTTTTTGCCTTGGATGCAAAATATGTGTACTTGTTTCTTGCCTGAGATTCACCAGCAAATGCTGCTTCCAGGTTCTTTTCTGTCTGTGTACCTGCGTACTTGTTAGCCATAATATCTATTCTCCTTTTTCTGTCTTTCGATTATATCATTATTGAAATCTGATGTATATGTGACGAATACACAAATGATGTGTTGTGTCAGATATAGGTGATTGGCAAGGCAATCAGATTTTCTCTCAGATATGTTTTTCGATCAATCAGGCACAGAATGATTCCATTACCACGTTTTTTATCCGGTATTTTGTCAAGAACTGTATTTGCGGATGCCATGGATGCCTTTGGATTACCGGTCATTTTGATTTCGACCGGGTAAATCATTCCGTTTTCTTCAATAATCAGATCGATTTCATTTTCAATAGATGCCTTCTTATCTTTGCCACGATAGTAGAAGATCTGAAACCGGTAGTCTTTTCCTTCGTTGGTATAGGATTTCAGTATTTCTGAAACAATGAATGTCTCAAACATGTTCCCCGCAACAGCAGAATTTTTCAGTGCATCTGCACTGAGCCATCTGGAAAGATAACAGGCAAGGCCTGTATCTTTAAAATAGACTTTTGGAGCTTTGATTGCTCGTGTCAGAACACTTGCACTGTATGGCTGCAGAAGATATACAATGCCGGTTCTTTCCAAAATCGACAGCCATGTTTTAACAGTCGGTTCACTGACACCGACATCACCTGCAATATTTGCGTAATTCAGGATTTCACCTGTTCTTGCAGCAACTGCTGTCAGGAATTTTGTGAAAGTAATGCTGTCTGCAGAAATCAGCTCATGGATATCCCGTTCGATGTATGTTGCCAGGTATGATGCGTGAATTACCCCACCTAAACCTTCGGTTATAGGATGGGGCTTCTAAGACTACGCATATCGCCAAAGATACTCGGTATGTTTCACCTTACAGTACATCCACGGTACTTCTATTTCCTTGCTTACGCTCGGAAATTACTTTTCATGCCAAGACAATATCCGGATGCCTGACAACCCAGATATTATTGAAATCCGGATCTTCTCTGAAGGCATCAGGGAATGCTTTTCTGAGAATGTTTGCTGAGCCGTTCAAATCTGCATTGATCTCTCGTTCATTTACTTCTCTGTACAATCCCCGTTTTATTCTCTTCCCGGAAAAACTGTACTTCTGATTCTCTTTTCTATAGGAAGGAATAGCGTCGCTGCTCAGAAATGAGGCTTTGGAAGTGTATGATTCTTCCTGCTCAATAACCGAAATTCCTTCTCTATCCGCAAGATACATGATGATCTTATACAGCTGTGCATGCGGTATCTGTACAAAGTTCTGATTTGTAACACTTCCCATGTCTGTATTCTGCTTCCATCCGACATTCTTTCCCAGCACAATGGTGTCGATACGGTTTTCTACGCACCAGTCAATCAGGATTTTTGCGGATTTCAGCAGAAAGTCCTTCACACGGTTGTTACGGTTCAGTGTAACTTTCTGATAATGTGGTGTGGGAACAAATCTGTCTGTCGTACCTTTGGTATTCTCAGATATGATATTGCTGATCTGTCGGTTGTACAGATGGTTGACAGACTTCAAAGGTTTGCCGTTGAACAGGATACATGGCAATCCACAGTTGTTAGTAACAGCCATCAGGTTATCAATGCCCGGATCTACAGCAATAATACGCTCATGCTCTGTAAACACCGGAGCATTAGTTCCATCATCAAACACAAAGGACATCTGATAGATGCCGTGCATTGGTGTGACATGTACTTCAATCAGCTTACCTGGAATCTTCTTGCCAAGCTGAACAGTCGCCTTGGTTTTAGGCAAAGAGCAGTAGTAGTTACCTCTTTTGGTGAGGTGAATCTTACACTCGATGTTAGATGACTTAAAGGAGGTGATTCCCTGTTTCCGTTTGTAATGAGGAAACTTCGGCATTCCGTTATACTTCTCAGGATTGTTCTTCCAGTCTTTAATGGATTCAAAGTAGCTTTTTATGTCCTGAAGAACATTTTTTAGCACATTCTGTGCACAATGCTTTGGAAATCCTTCTGCATTGTAGTCAGGATTATTGTTGTACTTCATAACAGCATCAAGGATTGTGTAGCTGATGACACCTGAAGGAGGAACAGACTTAGGTTTGTTCATATCAAGCAGAGAAAATTCAACCTCAGACATGACGCTCAATTCATTGTCCGACAGTTCGTGTATATTCTTCTTTGAAGCAAACATGAGCTGACGTTCACGAAAAAGAGCAGCATTGTACAGATTGTTAGCACAATGAGCATTTCTGTCACACCATTCAAACAGTGTAGAATCAGGTTTTACCTGAACAGTAATTGATCTATACATGTGTTCTCCTTTCTGTGATAACCACACATATAGTATATCATATGCATCTCAATATTTCAGCATATCTATGCGGTTTCTTATGATTTCTCAGAAAGGAAAGATGACAATTCATCCCCGCCTAAATCGGAGATTATAGACGGGGTATTCTTGTCTAACTAATAAAAATCCTGCCAGTCACGTGGTATGTCATACAGTTCAGGATAGGAACCTTTGTGTATGATTTCCCAGATCTGATCATATGACACGAGCTGTTTTTCTCTTGCCTTTATATACTCATCTGTTGGGATAAAATGCCTGTTAAAGGAAACATGATGAATTTCCCGTAAGAATAATCCGTTTAACTCACATACAGATACTCTTCCAGCCAATGATTCACTGACACCTTTCATAAGTGTGGGTTTCTGTGAGCCGGATAAAATAAACATTCCTCTGTCGTTACTTTCATCAACGATACGTTTGATTTCTTCCAGTATTGCTGGCTCTTTTTGAACTTCGTCAATGAATAAAGGGGATGGGTTGTTCAGAAAAAAGAGTTTTGGCTCTTCTTTCGCCTGCAGGCGGGTCAGATAATCGTCGAAATTTGCACGGTTATAATCGGCAAATTCATGCCTGATCAGAGTGGATTTTCCCACCTGACGCGCCCCGATTACCAGCGTACATTTGCTGTATTGGACTCTGTTTTTCAGAGTTTCTGTAAATGCCCGATGAATGTATGCCATAAACAACCTCCGGAATATATAAAATCTAATATTATTATAGACGATGTAGAACTCTAAAATTAACGACAAATATAAAATTATAAATTAGAAAAGACATATGTCTGATTGGTTTCTAATCACACATTTCGTTAGCATAGCAGCTAGATCATCTGTACTCTGTATTTGTTTCCTGTATGTATATCAATGGTATATCCTGTTTTATATGTTACAGGAAGCTTAATTACAGAACATATCGGAAACAGGATTGGACAGAAATCAAACAGATTTATAAGCAGTGGATTCTGTGATAAGATACCTCCTAGGAAAGAAGGAAAAAAGATGGATTATATCAATGATTCAAAGGAGCTGATTCAGTTTATTGAATCTTCTCCAAGCATGTTTCATTCTGTAAAGACAATCAGAGAAATGCTGGAAAAGGAAGGATTCACATATCTTCCGGAAAGCAGTGAATGGAAGATTGAAAAAGGCGGTAAATATTATGCCGTACGCAATCATTCCAGTATCATTGCATTCAAGGTGGGTGATCGTCTTGGCAATTACTCATTCCGTATGAGTGCATCCCATTCAGATTCTCCGACATTCAAAGTCAAGAATGTTCCGGAAATCAATGGACCTGGAGAATACCTGAGACTGGATACAGAAGGTTATGGCGGTATGATTGACAGCACATGGTTTGATCGACCATTGACTCTGGCAGGAAGAGTGCTTGTGGAGGAAAATGGTAAGGTTGAAGCAAAACTTCTGTATATCGACAAGGATATCCTGATCATTCCAAACGTTGCGATTCATTTTAACCGTGAAATCAATAAGGGCTATAACTACAATCACCAGGTGGATTTACTCCCGTTATTTTCTGCAGGAGAAATGAAAAAGGGTGCCTTTGATGAAATGATCGCAAAGGAACTTGGTGTACAGAAAGAGCAGATTCTGGGAAGAGATCTGTTCCTTGTCAACAGGCAGAAGGGTGTGATCTGGGGATATCAGAATGAATTTGTATCCATCGGCAAACTGGATGATCTGCAGTGTGCTTTCACATCCCTGAAAGGGTTTCTGGCATCCGACAATCCGGAAACTGTCAGTATCTATGCATGCTTTGACAATGAGGAAGTCGGCTCCAATTCCAAACAGGGTGCATTATCCACATTCCTGTATGATGTGACACGCCGTATTCATACAGGACTTGGAAGAAGTGAGGATGAATACTATCAGGCTGTTGCACGTTCCTTTATGGTCAGCTGTGATAATGCCCATGCAGTGCATCCAAACCATGTTGAAAAGACAGACCCTGTAAACTGCACATTCATGAATAAAGGCGTTGTCATCAAGGAAAATGCCACCCAGAGATATACAACGGATGCGGTAAGCAGAGCTGTCTTTACAAAAATCTGCAAAGATGCAGGTGTGCCTGTACAGAGTTTTGCTAACAGAAGTGATGTTCCGGGTGGAGGTACACTTGGCAATCTGTCCAATACACATGTCAGTGTACATGCGGTGGATATCGGTCTTCCTCAGCTTGCGATGCATTCCGCATATGAAACAGCAGGAATCAAGGATACATCCTATGCGATTGAAGCGTTAAAAGCATATTACAACAGTAATTTTGTTATTGAAGATGAGATGAATATCAGATTCTGATCAGAATACAGGCTGTCCACAATCACAATATGTGATGCGGGCAGTCTTTTTTTGTTGAAGAAAATCAGAAAAAATCAATGTTTCTGCTTGCCTTACAATTATAGTGAGGTTTTACAATAAGGTTGGGAAACAGTTTCTTTTCTGATACATGATTCTGTTGAATATGCAGGATTCGTACTGTTAAAATAGTATTACAGAAGATGATTTCTGAATGTTGCATGCATTGTCAGAGCAGAACGTATCGTATCGCAGGAATTGCAGTAACATACTGTTTATTGTAAAAATAAGCATAAACAGACACATATTTACATGGTTTTAATTCAAAAAAATGAAAGGAGAATTTTATGAATCTGGATCAACTGGTCATCGGAATTGGTGTGGTAGCTGTCCTGGTAACAGGTGTACTGTATATCCGTAACTACAAGTATCATCATTACGGTGGAAAATTCAAAGAACATTTTAAAGGACCTGATGAGTAGTATGCAGGGCAGGCAGTACCGGCAACGTTCTGGTACTGCCTTGTTTTATTGAAAGGAGTAGAAGATATGAAAAAACATCTGATTGCATTCGTCAGTGTAAGTCTGCTGGCAGGGTGTTCCAATGCGGCAGTATCATCTGTTTCATCACCATATCAGTATGATCAGAGTCTGAGTGATGGAAAAGTCATGATCAGAGATGAGCACAATTGCATTTATACTGTGGAAGCGGGAAAGGATATCCCTGTCATGACGATGGTAATTAATGGGTATCAGTCGGAACAGTATACATGGATTAATGACACTGCTGTACAGCTACAGGTTATGATTCCTTTTGAAGGAGAGGAAGTAACCGACAACAGTGTATATACCATGACAATTCCTGCTAAGGATACAGGAATCGAAGTTGGTCAGGATATTATGGTAAGCTGGAATTATGCCTCTAAAACAAATACTGTATATCCGGATCAGACAACATTACCGGAAGGAGTTGACGGTGAGATTGAACAGGCTATATCTCAAGAGCAGCTTGGAATACTGTCAAAGGAACTTGTTTCCGCAGCTCCTGAAATCCGGAAAACTGTACTGGAAAACCAGAAATAAAAGCTGAGAAAATCTGAAATGTGCACTTGCCTTACTATTATAGTGAGGTTCTACAATAAACATAGAAAGAGATCTTTTCCAGATGTAAGAAAAGGAGAACGATTATGAAAAAATTCTTACTGAAATGCCTTTCTATGATTATGTGTGTAACTGTGCTTGCAGTGCCGGTATTTGCAGAAGAGCCAGAGGAAACCGGACAGCTTGGCTGCTCCGTATCCATGAATCCGGTACCGGAAGTTGGCGAAGTGATTCTGCTTGAAGATCTTTCGGATCCGGAAACAATCATTCCAAGAGGAGCAGCTCCTGTAACCCGCAATGTCAGTAAAACCTACAGCATTCGAATTCAGGATTCCAGTGGAAGCTGTGTTTCCAGTGCTACAGTCAGTGTGACAGGAAATTATTCCTATGACGCCTCAACCGGTGAGATACTCAGTACAAATATCACAGCAGCTGTGACAAGTGCGCCGTCTTTATGGACAGTAGGTATTGCATCGCAATGGACTACAGTCAGTGGTACTTCCATCTCCCATAGTATTTACTACTACTCCAGGGTAAATGATCCATATTCCTGCATGGTTGGCGGTGGTAACTGGTACAGCGGTGCAACATTCCAAATTAAATAATAATCTCAGCAGAATTAACAGCGTTTTATGAAAGGAAAGAGGCTGAAATCAGAGGTTTCAGCTTCTTGTAGTTATGTAAGATGAAGAAAGCAGATTTAAAGAAACTGACAGGTTTGTCAAATGGTTCGCTTTACTACTATGAAAAACTGGGATTATTTCAACCGAATCGTACAAAAAACAATTATCGTTTATATGATAAAAGTGATTTTGGAAAAGTTATTTGTGTTCAAAAATATAATCGTCTTGGGGTAACGATTCAGGACCTGGTCATTGCGCTGACGGAACGTGATATCGAATACCTACATGGATTACTGGAAAAATTACAGGATCAGAAAAAAGAGGAGCTGGAAAGAATTGATCGACAGGTATCTTACGTCAACTATTTATTGAAGGAAACGAATGATATTCAACAGAAGCTGGGGTGTTATGAAGTGGTTGTTAATACACCTTCTGTAATGTTTGAATTTGAAAAGGTGCATCAAACCGGAGATTTGGAACATTTTGATATTGACCGGATTGGACATTGGAATCAATACCTTGAGTATGCTGATCTTGTTTTCAGTATACCGGAAAAAGAGCTTGATGAAAATCAGTTCACACATGCAATCTGGTATCATACCATAAATAAGGAAACAGCTGACTCTTTTCACGACCCTTTCCTTGATTCACTCCCTGTCAGTAAACCATGCAGGGCATTGACCTGTTGGATCAAAGTAGATAAAAACAGCGAAACAGATATGCTGGAACAGTTGAAGGAATGTGTGAAATATGCCAGAGAACATGATTATCATATTACTGGAAGAATCGGGGCTAGACTATTTCTTCTCGCAAGTGATTATGCGTATTTCAAGGTGGGGCTTGAACTGGAAGATGATTGAGGAATAACGGATCGTAGAAGCATTTACTTTTAGGCCTTTTTGATTTAAGATACTAGCAGGAAAAAAGAGGAGAAAAAGGAGTACAAAAATGAAACTTTCACCACTTCAGACTGCTAGATACCAGTACAGTCCAAAACTTCCTGGAATGTTAAGAAACGGTATCGCAGAGATTTCTGTAAAGGAAGGCGAAGCAACACAGAGTGTTGCCGATCAGGAAAAGATCAAGGCATTATTCCCAAATACATATGGTAAGAAGGAAATTGTCTTCGAAAAGGGAGCAAACACATCCGAAGCTAAGAAGCAGGTTGTAGGTGTTATCCTTTCCGGTGGTCAGGCACCTGGCGGACACAATGTCATCTGTGGTCTGTATGATGCGTTAAAGGCTACAGATAAGGAAAACGTTCTGTATGGTTTCAAGAATGGTCCAAGTGGACTTCTTGATGATGATTATCTGATCTTCGATGATGAATACATCGATGCATACAGAAACACAGGCGGATTCGATATTATCGGTTCCGGCAGAACAAAGCTTGAAAGCGAAGACCAGTTTGCAGTAGCTGCTGAAGTATGCAAGAAGCATGGCATTACAGCAATCGTCATCATCGGTGGTGATGACTCCAATACAAACGCTGCAGTTCTTGCTGAATATTTCGCAGCTCACAACACAGGTGTTCAGGTAATCGGCTGTCCTAAGACAATCGATGGCGACCTGAAGAATGAAGACATCGAATGCTCTTTCGGTTTCGATACAGCTACAAAGACATACAGTGAAGTCATTGGTAACATTGAAAGAGATGCTAACTCCGCTAAGAAGTACTGGCACTTTGTTAAGGTTATGGGCCGTTCCGCTTCTCACGTTGCTCTGGAATGTGCACTGGAAACACAGCCTAACGTCTGCCTGATTTCTGAAGAAGTTGCAGCTAAGAAGATGTCCCTGTCTCAGATTGCTGACTACATCGCTGACTCTGTTGAAAAGCGTGCAGCTAACGGCATGAACTTCGGTGTTGCAATTATTCCGGAAGGTGTTGTTGAATTCGTTCCTGAATTCTCTGCACTGATCAAGGAAATCAATGAACTGCTTGCTGGTTCCAAGACAGAAGAATTCAATGCTCTGCCAACATGGAAGGACAAGTATGCATTCATTGAAAAGGGTCTGACACCTGAATCCATGGCTGTATTTGCAATTCTGCCTGAAACAATTCAGCAGCAGCTGTTCCTGGAAAGAGACCCACACGGAAACGTTCAGGTATCTCTGATCGAATCTGAAAAGCTGTTCTCTGCTCTTGTTAAGAACAAGCTGGATGAAAGAAAGGCTGCAGGCACATATAAGGGCAAGTTCTCTGCTCTGCACCACTTCTTTGGTTATGAAGGAAGATGTGCATTCCCATCCAACTTTGATGCTGACTACTGCTACTCCTTAGGATACAACGCATTCATGCTGATTCAGTATGGCTACAACGGATACCTTTCCAAGGTTTCCAACCTGTCCAAGCCAGCTGAAGAATGGGTTGCAGGTGGTATGCCAATCACAAAGATGATGAACATGGAAAGAAGAAATGGTGAAGACAAGCCAGTTATCAAGAAGGCTCTTGTTGACCTGGAAGGCAAGCCATTCAAGTATTTCGAAGCTCACAGAGATGAATGGGCTGTAGAAACAGCATTCACATATCCTGGTGCTATTCAGTACTATGGACCAGCTGAAGTCTGTGATCTTACAACAAGAACACTCGCTCTTGAAAAAGGCGAATAATCCATCTTAAATCAGAATGAGTCGTCAGTAATATGCTGAGGACTCTTTTTGTATTGTGACAAAAAAAACCCGGATGCACCGGGCTTCTGTATGAATGCTTACTGATCGAGTCTGTTATATGTTTCTTCGTTGAGCTGGCCTTCACTTTTTGCCACAATGACGGAACATGCACTGTCACCGACGACATTCAACGCTGTAACGAGCATTTCAATCGGACGGTTGATTGCCAGGATCAGTGTATATGCCATTAAGGCAGGTTCGTTGGCATAACCCATACCGGAAAGGATTGTAAACAGGACAACGGCACCTGCTCCAGGAGCAGCTGGTGTACCGACACTGGCAACAAGAGCCAGTACAGCAATTGTCAGAACAGAAACGATTGTAATGTCATACCCGCCACAGCTTGCGATAAAGATGGCTGCAATGACCTGCATGATGGCTGTACCATCCATGTTGATTGTCATACCAAGTGGCAGAACAAATGAGGAAATCTCCTTTTCAACACCAAGTTCATCTGTAGTAACCTGCAGGTTGAGAGGAAGTGTTGCAGCAGAACTGGATGTAGAGAAACCAAACATCGCAACCTTGGCAATCTTTTTGACAAACGGAACAGGATTGAGACCTGTTCTGATCCATACATACAGGCCATAGCCAAGGATCAGAGTGAGCAGAAGCAGAATGGTTGTGATTACCATGTAGATGGCAGCCGGAGCCAGAAGGCTGATGCCATAGGATGCAAATGTTCTTGTAATTAGACAGAAGATCGCAATCGGTGCGAATGTATTGACTACATATGTCAAAAAGACGGTGATGATGTCATTGACTTCACGACACAGTTTTGGAAGTACATCAATCTTTTCTCTGTTGGCATTGATCGCAAGACCTACACATACCGCAACAAATACGATTGCCAGTACGCCACCGTTATTTGTAAATGCGGAAGTGATGTTGGAAGGAACTGCATTGAGGATGATCAGAAGCGGATTGGAACCGGATGTTCCTGTACTTGCGGAAAGGCCGGCAAGATCAGTCTTGAACATTCCCATTCTGTAACATGCCATACCTGTAACGCCTGCAAGCAGAAGTGAGATGACTGTTGTCGCAAGGAAGTTGAACAGTGTCTTTCTTGAGATTCTTCCAAAGCGGGCAGCATCGGAGATGGCGATCATCGCAAGAACAATACTTGTGAATACCATTGGAATGATAATCAGTTGCAGTGCTCTGACAAACAGCTGGCCGATCAGATAGAACAGACCAAGTGCACTTTCATTGCCTTCAGCAGTGATGTCCGCAAACAGAAGTCTGTTGATGGTTGCCCATAATTCAGGGTTGGATGTGTTCAGTGATTCACGGATGAAGATGATGCCGATTCCTGCAATGATACCAAGAACCAGCGCGATCAGAATCCGTTTTGCCAGTGAATTGATCGAGTTTTCTTTCTTTTTCATATCATTTCTCCCTATAAAGGCTTCCGGAAGAATTCCAAAAAAAGCCTTTGTATTTTTACCACAAAAGAACCGATATGAAAAGATGCTTTGTTAAATTCATGTATTGAAATGAACGACCCTGTAAAGTATACTCTGGGTATACTTTTATGGAGAGCATATGAACAGAAGTGAAAAATCAAAGCTGAGAAAGAAAACGATCCTGGAAGCTGCAGAGAAACTGTTTGTGCAGAAGGGTTATGAAGCAACAGGGATGGATGAGATCTGTATATGTTCCTCATTAAGCCGCAGAACCGTATATTCCTATTTTGACTCCAAGCAGGAAATTCTGTATGCCATCATGTCAGAACATCTAACATCATTGGAAAAGGAATTTGAAACAATTATCAAGGACAACGATGATTTTATGATTCGATGGAAACAGATCTTTTATGCAAAGCTGTCATTTGATCGAAACTGTCCGATGGATGTGAAGCTGATCCAAAGTACCCGAAGCAAAGATATGCAGAAGAATATGGATTCTGAAGCACTGCATGAAATTGTTGTGATCGGTCAGAAGATTGAGGATTTGCTTGCGGGTGTCATGGAACAGGGAATTGCGGAAGGTATTGTCAGGGATGATATCCATCCTGTATTTGCGGTATCTGTTCTGACGGGTGGATTTGACAGTCTTTTTCAGCTTGTCAGAAGTAAAGGCAGTTATCTGAAGGAAAGATGTGGAATGGATGAAGAGATGATGCTTGAAGCAGGTTTTGATCAGCTGATGGCATCCATCCTGAAGGTGAAATGATATGATGTCAGGATTATCAGTTATGAATCTTCTGAAAGAAAATGCCATTGAGAAGGAAACAGATCATATTTTAGAGAATATGCAGAACAATCATAAAACAGGTTTATTACTGACACGAGAGGAAGTATTTCAGCTGTGTGAGAAAAGGAATGAAGTATTGGTGCAATGTGAACGTCTTGAATTGAATGGCGGTATTATGGAACAGCTGATCGATACATTTATAGATTGTCCATACATCACACGTGATGAATTTGCAGATGTCATGGAAGAAGTGATTGAAGTGTTCTATACCATGAAGAATGAATGTTCGGATCTGATTGATGATCAGCATCTGATGCATTACATGAGAAAACAACTGGATGAGTGTCATGGCGTGATTGTGATGATGAGTGATGCCGTGAATGAATACTGCAGGAAAACGGTGGAAAAGGGAATCTATGAACCAGCTGAGTGAATATGTGTTTTCATTTGATCATGATCCTTCTGATTGTGTTATGTCATTGCTGAAGCAGGGGCAGGTGCATGGGCTTGTAACGGATGAAGATCTGCAGGTATTTTATTTGAAGCTGTATTCATTGTTGGCAAAACAGGCGGATCGATATATGGAGGGCAGAAGCAGTTCAATTCCAAAAGAAACCGCAGAAGAGTTGATGAAATCCATTCTGTATGTCATCGGTATGGAAATCCGGTCAGAAGACAATGGCTATAAGGCTTTGCATAAGCTGATGTCATGGGATGTGGATTATCTTTTTGGCTCTGGATTAAGTGTGATACAAAAGAAGCTGAAGAAAGTCCGACATCTGCAGAAATCGATACTGAACAATCTGGTGATCAGTCAAAACAGTTACTATCGATCAACGATCGAAGATGGCGTCAATGCATTTTTCGATCTTTACAGTCCGCAATATGGCGCACATCTGATTCATATCACGGCAGATTATCCGCTTATGGCACAACGTCCATCATGCCAGGGTGTTCTGTTTATGGAACAATATCTGACATTCATTCAGATTGAAAACAGATTTCTGTTACAGGTGGATGAAGAAGATCTGCACCATATCATGTTATCTGTCAGTGAGCACTATGAAAAGATACCGGTGAATCTCTGTCAGCCGGCTGTTTTTTCGGCTTTGGGCAGAGTGTTATGCGGAAAGAATCCAGAAGGTGTGATATTGCAGGATGCAGATGTTGAAAGACTGAAAGGCATTCTTTCCGTCAATGCAGATCATCTGAAAGAGATGGTGCATCACGCAATGCATCAGCTGTTATTCGCATTTCATACAGGCAGAAAAGAGACAGAGTATTTCATGTCTTTGACAGATGGACTGGCAAAACAGATTCATCAGGCAATCATAGACAATACACTGCATAAGCTGTTTGTTGTTCCAGCCAAACAGAAAAAGAAAGGTCATGCATTGCTTTCCTATGAAAACAGAATGAATGATGAACAGTACAGTGCACTCAGTCATTTCCTTTTATGGTGTGATGATGCAAAGGCAAAGGTGGAAAAGGTCAGACAGTGCGTCGGGAGTCTTTCTGATCTGCTCGATCTTCTTGATGAAGGGCTGCTGGATCAGGATGAATGTGATGCGCTCATTGAACAGATGGATACTTCCGCTAAGGAAATGCTTCTGTGCTATGTCAGAGGGAAAGAGTTTCTGGATACGCCATCACAAATGATTGCTTCAGCGTTGGTGGGATGTGGATGCACTTCTGGTAATATCTGATCTGGTCATATAAAAATAGTGTGAACTGGTTATTTTCCGGATTGTGATTTCCTCGTATCCTGTATGAGAAATGAACAGGGGAGGAAATTCATATGAAAAATGATAAGACATTAAAGCTTGCAGTTACTGGTCTTATGATTGCATTGTGCTATGTGTCATTTACATTTTTACAGATCAAGAT
This sequence comes from Bulleidia sp., assembly GCA_016293365.1. Lineage (GTDB taxonomy): Bacteria > Bacillota_I > Bacilli_A > Erysipelotrichales > Erysipelotrichaceae > Bulleidia. The sequence continues at coordinate 13,200 of JAEDEK010000037.1, forward strand.
TCCAACACCAGTTGGTTTCACTTCATTTCATTTAGGAAACACATTCTGTGTTCTTGCTGCACTTCTGCTTGGCGGTGTTCCAGGGGGCCTGGCAGGTGCAATCGGCATGGGTATTGGAGATATCCTGGATCCTGTATATGTAACAGTTGCTCCTAAGACACTGATCCTGAAGATGGGAATCGGTCTTGTTACAGGACTGCTTGCACATAAGGTATTCAGAATCAATGAAAAGTCCGGTGCTGATCTGAAGAAGGGAGTCATCCTTTCTACAACAGGCGGTATGGTATTCAACATGATCGGTGAACCAGTGTTCTCCTATGTGTATTATCTGATCGTTCTTGGCAATGCTGAAAAGGCAGCCGGATATCTTGCTGTGGCAAAGTTTGTCACAACAGGTATCAATGCAGTTCTTGCGATTATCATCGCTTCTGCACTGTATCTTGCAATTTATCCAAGACTGAAGAACAATGGTGTTCTGAAGAAGATTGCGCCAAAGTACTGATCAGTGATAAAGCCACGTCATCAAATGGGGATGAAGGCAGTATTGACTTCGTGGATGGCGTGGCTTTTTCTTGTTGTCAGATGTGTACCATATAGTGTATAATGCACCGAAACATGGAGGTTGTGCATGAGCGGATATGATATGGGGCTTACTGAAAACATGTATCTGTCGCTGGCCTTGATTGTCGGCAGCCTTGTTTTTGGAAGTTACAGTCTGTATCAGGGAATATGGAAACATAAGGTTCTGTGGATTGTCTTTGGTGGAATTGCGATCGGACTTGGTTTTCTGCAATGGATGATCGGTATGCAGATGGCGGTGTTAGGAATATGCTTTGGTGCAATCGCCTGTGCACTTTCACATCAGGAAGGAAAAGATGCATAACGACTATACAAACGGAAATCTTCTGAAACAGCTGATGAGCTTCTCATTGCCATATATGCTGGCATGCTTTCTGCAGACATTCTATGGAATGGCAGATCTTTTTATCGCTGGACAGTTCAACGGGGCAGATACCGTATCTGCAGTATCGATCGGTTCCCAGGTCATGCATATGCTGACAGTTGTACTGGTAGGACTTGCCATGGGAACAACTGTCATGATATCAAGATCTCTTGGCGCAAAGGATACGAAAAAGATAGCTGGATATATTGGTAATTCAATTGTTCTGTTTATCGGTATTTCAATTGTTCTTACAGTTGTGCTTTTGCTTGGAACAGACCTTCTTTTGAATCTGCTATCAACGCCTCTAGAAGCATATGAAGAGGCGAGGATATATCTGCAGATCTGTTTTGGCGGCTGTATCTTCATCACTGCCTACAATATCATCAGTTCTATTTACAGAGGACTGGGAGATACAACTAGTCCGATGATATTTGTTGCGATTGCAGGTGTTTTGAATATCGGGCTGGACTGGCTGTTAATCGGACCATTTGGTATGGGTGCTTCAGGTGCTGCCATTGCGACAGTTGCTTCTCAGGCTGTGTCTGTTGTAATTGCATTGATTGCCTTTATGAAAAACAGTCACGGCGTAACGATGCAAAGAAATGATCTGATGCCGGATGCATCAACAATGAAGGATCTGATAGGTATAGGATTACCGATCAGTCTTCAGGATGGTCTGATCCAGGTCAGCTTTCTGACGATAACTGCTATCGCTAATGGCAGAGGGGTTGATGTTGCGGCTGCGGTAGGTATTGTGGAAAAGATTATCAGTTTTCTGTTTCTTGTGCCAAGTGCGATGCTTTCGGCGGTATCTGCTCTTGCGGCGCAGAACATGGGTGCCGGAAACCATCAAAGAGGCAGACAGGTGCTGTATTATGCAATTGTCATATGCATCTGCTTTGGCGTGATCTGTTCGATTGCTGCGCAGCCATTTGCCGATCAGATTGTTGGACTGTTTGTCAAAGATGCACCAAAGGTTACATTGTTAGGTGGTCAGTATCTGCGTGCCTATGTGTTTGACTGTATCTTTGCCGGTGTGCATTTCTGTTTCTCAGGCTATTTCAGCGCATATGGGAAATCGATATATTCCTTTATTCACAACATCATATCCATTGTTGTGATGCGTATTCCAGGCACATGGCTTGCCAGTGTCCTGTTTCCATCGACTCTGTATCCGATGGGACTTGCAGCTCCGCTTGGATCACTGTTATCAGCATTGATCTGTGTGGGACTGTATTATCACGCATTCCTGAAGAAAAACAGAGCAGCAGGAATGATGAAAACTGCATAATCAGAGTTAAGGGCGTGATCATCTCACGTCTTTTTTGATTTTGGATAGAAACGATGCTGATATGGATGTGATGATCTGTGTGTATGAGCTGAAAGTTTTTTCACCAGAACGTTGTAGTTTTCATAAGGCGTTTTCAATGTGTATAAAATGTGAAGATTAGCGATTT
>JAEDEK010000187.1 GCA_016293365.1 Bulleidia sp.
CAGATCATTTTCAATCATTCGCTGAATCATATAATCACTCGGACAGATCACATCGTATGCGATCGCACCGGAACTGATCTTTGGATACAGAATCTCATTTGTTTCAAATTCTTCATAAACAATATCAATTCCCGTTTCTTCTTCAAACATCGTCAGGACTTCCGGATCAATATATTCGCCCCAGTTGTATACAACCAGTTTCTCTCCATTCATGACATCGTTTTCTTTTGCATAATAGAAACCACCACCAATAAAGACAATACAGATTGCAACAGGAACTACACGCTGAATCAGGATCTTTTTCACTCTGGAAGGCTTGCGGACTTTTTTCTTTCTGACCACAGTTTCCTCTTCTTCCTTCGGTGAATAGTTGATCAAAAGGAGCAGCACCAGAACTGTCACAAACATGATCGTGGAAAGCGCATAAATCTCCGGTTTGATCCCTTTACGAACTTCTGTATAGATTTTTGTGGAAAGTGTATCAATTCCAGGTCCTTTTGTAAAATGCGTGATTACAAAATCATCCAGAGACATGGTAAATGCAAGCATAAATCCAGAAAGTACTCCCGGTACAATGTCCGGGAAAACAACTTTAAAAAACGCTTTGACCGGTGATGCACCAAGATCCAGCGCAGCCTCATATGTATAACGGTTCGTCTGCTTCAGCTTCGGTAATACGCTTAAGATCACATACGGAATATTGAACGTAATATGTGCGATCAGGATCGTTCCGAAGCCAAGTGTCATATGAAATGCAATAAAAAGAAGCATCAAAGACACACCCATCACGATCTCCGCATTCATCATCGGGATATTGGTAAGTCCCATATACATGGTCTTCCACTTCTGCTTCATTCCCTGAATCGCGATTGCAGCGGCCGTGCCAATGACCGTTGCGATTGCAGCCGAAACAAACGCTATGATAAGTGTGGTATAAAACGCGCTCATGATCTGTTCATTTTTGAGAAGTTCTTTATACCATTTCAGTGTAAATCCACCCCATTTTGCTCTTGTCTTAGACTGGTTAAAAGACAGAACGATCAACGTTACGATCGGGGCATATAATAAAATAAAAATAAGGGCCAGGTATATCTTCTGTAAATATTTTCTGATCAAAATGCCGCACCCCCGTCCTCATTATCGTATTTTGCCACAAGTGCCATACTTGCAATGATAAATACCATCAGTACCAGGGACAGACCACTTCCAACATGCCAGTTGCTGTTCTGTTTGAATGACTGCTCAATGACATTACCGATCAGAAGGATCTTTCCGCCCCCAAGAAGGTCAGAAATAACGAAGGTTGTCAGCGCCGGTACAAACACCATCGTAATACCGCTGATCACACCCGTAATACTCAGTGGAAAAATGACCTTCCAGAAAGTCTGTACGGAATTGGCTCCCAGATCACGTGCTGCATTGATAACATTTCTGTCAATCTTGATCAGTACATTATAGATTGGAAGCACCATAAATGGCAGAAAATTGTATACCATTCCAAGAATGATGGCATATGGTGTATTAATGATCTCCAGCGCCGGTAAATGCAGGAAACTTAAAACACTGTTGATGACGCCATTCTTTTCAAGCAATGTCTGCCATGCCAGTGTACGGAGAAGAAAGTTCATCCACATTGGCAGAATAAAGACCAGCACAATAAAACTTGTCTGGTTTACCTGTTTCTGACTCAGGATCATTGCCAGCGGATATGCCAGAATCAAGCAGATTGCCGTACTCAAAAATGACAGAAGAATGGACATGCCAAGTGCCTTCAGATTCTCCGGTGTCGTGATCTGTGCCAGATTGGAAAATGTAAAACTACCCTCATCACTGGTAAATGCATAATACACGATCACCAACAGCGGAATCACAACAAATGACACGGACCAGAACAGATACGGACCGGCAAGCAAACGCTTATTCTTCAATGTTTACCGCCTCCTCATCTTCCGATTCCGGTTTTTTCATGATCTGGATATCAAACGGATCCACATGAATGCTGACTTCTGCTCCAACCGGGAACATATCTGTGCTATGCACCAGCCACTCATAGTTGTTCGCCATGACTTCCATCTCATAATGTACACCTTTGAAGATCATATGTGTGACTACACCGTCAATGCTTCCCTGTCCCGGTTTCAGAAGATCGATATCTTCCGGACGGATGACAACGTCAACCGGCCGGTTCTGTCCGAACCCTTCATCCACACATGGAAAATTAACACCCAGTATCTTAACAAGACGATCCTGCACCATTGTCGCGGAAATGATATTACTCTCACCGATAAAGTCCGCCACAAAAGCATTCTCCGGCTCATTGTAGATTTTTTCCGGTGTTCCGATCTGTTGGATATACCCTTGATTCATGACCACGATCGTATCAGACATGGTAAGTGCCTCTTCCTGATCATGTGTTACATACAGAAAGGTGATCCCCAGCTCATTTTTGAGACGGATCAGCTCATACTGCATATCCTGTCGAAGCTTCAGGTCCAGCGCACCGAGCGGCTCATCCAGAAGCAGTACCTTCGGCTCATTTACGATTGCACGTGCGATTGCAATACGCTGCTGCTGTCCACCACTCAAAGAATCCGGCATGCGTTTCTCAAAACCATCCAGATTCACAAGCTTCAATGCATATTTGATCTTGTCATAAATATACT
>JAEDEK010000188.1 GCA_016293365.1 Bulleidia sp.
TCGGCGAAGAAAACAAGCAGTATATTCCATTATCCAGACGTGAAAAATCAGAGGATTAAATCTCCCCTGATTTTTTCATTTCTGTCTTTCTACAATCCATTCATTCAAAATGCCGGCAAGTACAGTTAAATCCAGTGGTTTGGCGATATGCTCATTCATGCCTGCCGCTTTTGCTGCCTGAACGTCTTCCGCAAATGCATTGGCGGTCATCGCAATAATCGGAACATTCCGACAATAGTTACGATCCATTGCACGGATGGCTCTGACTGCATCATAGCCATTCATGCCAGGCATCTGAATGTCCATGAAAATAAGATCATATGCCTGATCCGCGCATGTCTTCATTTCCTGTACTGCTTCCAATCCATCGGTAACAACATTTACAGATAGACCCGTCATCTGCAGAATCTCTTTTGAGATTTCCGCATTGAGCTCATTATCTTCTACAATCAGAACGGAATGGCCTGTCAACTTCATACCGGCAAGGTCATATACGGATACTGCCTGTTCCTGATTCCTTCCATTCAGCAGGGCATTGAAAGTACGGATCACTCTTGATCTGAAAAGAGGTTTGCCGATGAAAGCATTGACACCAGCCTCCTTTGCCTGCTGTTCAATGGCAGACCAGTCATAGGCAGAAAGCACAATGATCGGAACATCATTTCCGACTGCCTTACGGATCTGACGTGCTGTTTCAATACCATTCTGATCCGGCATCTTCCAGTCCAGAATACAGATGGAATATGCATCTGCAGTGTCATATCGGTCAATCACCTGCTGTACAGCTTCTTTTCCACACGTAACACCCCATGCCTTCATGCCTAGCTCATTCAGCATATCACAGCATGTTTTCAGTGCAGTTTCATCATCGTCTGCAACAAGTACATGCACATCCGCAAAACACTCATATTCAAATGGATCATGTTCCTGCAGTTTCAGATACAGTGTGACGGTAAATTTCGAACCTTTTCCAGGGGTGCTTTCCACTGTGATATCTCCACCCATCATTCTGGCAATATTCCGGCTGATCGCCATACCTAGACCTGTTCCCTGTACTTCACTTACATCTGTGGATCGGGTAAACGGCTCAAAGATATGATCAACAAACTCTGCGCTCATACCAATGCCGTTATCCTCAAAAATGATCTCATAACAGGCTGAGCGGATATTGCCGGACGGTTTTTCCCGTATGGTCAGATGAATGTTTCCCCCATCCGGTGTATATTTGACAGCATTTGACATCAGATTGGTAAAAATCTTCTGAATCCGTAACGCATCCCCGATAACATCCTCATGCACGACATCTTGGATACGGACATTCAGCTGATGATGATGCTGAGCAATCTGAGGTCCTGTCATTGTAATCAGATTATCAAACAGATCAGACAGATTGAAATCCTCTTCCCGCAGATCCACCTTACCGGATTCGATTCTGCTCATATCCAGCACTTCATTGATCAGGCTTAACAGGTGTCTTCCGGCAAGTGTCGTTTTCTTCAGACAGTCAGATACACGGTCAGGATCATGGATATTCGCTGCAGCTATGGCAGTCATGCCGATGATACCGTTCATCGGTGTGCGTATGTCATGTGACATATGGGAAAGGAATTCACTCTTTGCCCGGTTGGCTGCTTCTGCCGCTTCGCAGGCTGCCCGCAATGCTGCCTCCTGTTGTTTTTCCCTGCGGATCAGATCATCAACATTTCGCGTACCGATCACAGCCATTACAGATCCATGCTGATCACGTACATAGGCAACTCTGATCTGCAGATAGATCACATCATTCCCGTTGATTTTTTCATACGTGAAAGAATAGTCATTCTGTTCTTTCACGATACAGTCAACAGACAGTTTTTCCAGAAACTGAGTGCGTGAATCCAGACTGACAAGCTGTCTGGAATAATCATGAATGCTCTGCGTCCAGCGGAAATCATGTTTTCTGAAGAACTCGGCAATTGCCTTTCCTTCCGCTTCCTGCTGGCGGTATACGGTAACCGTGTCCAGGGATGGATCCACAAGAAGCACGGAATAGTATTCAGAACCAAGACCTTCAATGATCTCACGCTGTACTTCCATCTGGCGTGACTGATTCAGCTGACGCCTTGTTTCTTCATCCACATCCCTGATCGCAAGAACATACATCGGATTCCCCTGCCTGTCGATGGAACGAACGGTATTCATTTCATAGTAAGAGACCATACCATCCCGCAGCCTGCGGTAACCCACTTTAAAAAGGCCATGATCCGGTACATTTTCTGCAAGTGCAGACAGCGTAAGGGATTTTCTCAGCCGTTGTCTGTCCTGCTCTATGACATACGTATCGATATATGCCTGAATGGCGGTTTCGTAATCTTTGAGATCCAGAAGTTTCTGCAGAGCAGAAGCAGGAAGACTCTTTCCATCAGTACGGTATAACGATACTTCCTTTCTGGCAGGATCAATTTCAAAGATACTGCAATATTCCAGTGAGAGTGCAGAAGATACAAGACTTTCTTCACGCAGTGATGCATTGACATTTTCCACCGCAAGCAGTGCTTCCTCAATTCTTCTCTGCTGCGCAAGTTCCAGCTTCTTTTCCTCGTCGATATTCTTAAAGGCGATGAGGTATTCCCTGTTTTTTGGATTCAGTCTGACAAGCTGAC
>JAEDEK010000189.1 GCA_016293365.1 Bulleidia sp.
CTCCTCATACCGCCGGCATCGTATATCCTCTTCCCGTTACACTGCGGACATCACTCATTGTCACGAAAGCTTCCGGATCCATCTGAGTGATCATCTTTCTGACTTCATATGCTTTCTGAAACGGAACAACGCTCATCACAGTATATGCTGATGTATTTCTCATTCCACTGACGGTTTCAAACAGTGTAACACCGGTATCAGCTCTGTGTAAAAGCATTTCTCTGATTTCCATCGGATGATCTGAAAATATCATGAACTGCACAGCACCTGTTCCTGATGTCATGACTCTTTTGATCACAAAAGATATGACAAGTACAACGATCAGACCATAAACAACCGAAGACACAGAACCGTATAAACCCTGAAACAGAAGTACCATCCCATCCAGAACTCCATTTGTCACAGATACAGGAACAGAAAACTTCTTCTCAATGATCACCGCAATCACATCCAACCCTCCAGAAGATGCGTCACTTCGCAAGATCATCCCTGCACCCACGCCAATCAGAACACCCGCAATCATCGCGGAAATCAGTTTTTCTTCCATCAGAAATTCCATTGCAGGAAAAGACTGACAGATTTCAAGGAACACCGGAAACAACAAGGCACATACAAGCGACTTCATGACAAACTGCTTACCCACAAAAAAATACCCGGCCACAAAAAGAACAACATTGATAATCATGACCATAACTGATAATGACACAGGAATCAATGAACATGCGATTCTGGCAAGACCCGTCACACCTGCAGAAGCAAATCCACATGGAATGACAACACATCCCAATCCCACAGCTATCAGAAAACATCCAATAATCAGCACACACATCTTTTTCATCTCGTCCACCTCACGCAAAGATCATAAACATGTCTTTGACAGAAAACTGTAGCTAAGACTACAATTAGTTCATGAAACTGAACGACCATACAATTGCATTGTTGATGGAACATGGTTCCCTGATGCACTGTCCGATGAATCATATTCTTCAACAGGCGGATCAGCAGGCTGGTAATCTTTACATTGTCCACAGCGGAAGACTGCGTGTTTTCCTTTCCAATGAACACGGAAAAGAGCTGACACTCGATGTCATCCATAAAGGATCTGTATTCGGCACGAATTCCTTCCTTTATCATGGCACACACAAAGTGTCCATTCAGTCAGTAACAGAAGCAAGACTGATCGTATGCTCACGGGACACCATACGCACCCTCTCTGCATCTCATCCGGAACTTTCCAGAGATCTATTGCAGTATTTCATTGAAGAAAACAATCATCTTACCCACCTTCTCGAATCTATTACTCTTTACAGTGCCGCTGATCGCGTCATGGATTTTCTGCTTGTTGCAACAGATCAGGGAAAACGACAGATCCCATATACCCACGAGGATATTGCGATGTGTCTTTCCATGAACAGAGTCACTGTTTCCCGTATTATCAAAAACCTCTGTGATCAGGGCATCGTCGAAAACAGCTATGGAAAGATTTCCCTGAAAAATCCTGAAGAACTGATGCACCGTCTGAAGAAGATCACAAAATAAAAACCCGATCATTTCTGATCAGGTCATCTGATTAGTCAGCTACGTATGGTAAACATTTATTTATCGTATACGATTGTTCATTCAGTTTAATGAATCTTTCAGGTACAGATTCGTGTACTATAAGCCGTTTTCAAGTAAAATCAACCAGACATGTCCTTGTTTTTCGATGTGCTGAACAGATGGTATTTTACTGATATCAATTTCTACGAGTATCCATTAACATAAGACAGCTTTAATCTTTCGATTAAGTTTCTCTATTAACAGAGGGTCAATCTCACTAAGAAATTCTTTAAATTCTCGTTGAGATTTTGTTCTTATTTCTTTCACCATTTTTGAATCTGCTATTTTTCTTTGTGCTTCACTTGCAGGATAGCCACCTCCAAAAGGTTCAGAAAATAAAGCTTTTAATGTCATTTCTAAGTTTTTTTCTCCTGAGTATGTATACTGTTCACCTAGTGGTAAAGATATAGCATTGCCATTATTTATCTGAGCAAACAAATAAGCATCTTTAGGTGTTGGTGCATAACCACACAATACGCCCGGCATACTATTACAAGCCAGCATCATACCTTGACCAGAAGAACATCCAGTCACAACGAAGTCAACGATATTTTCATCAATTAACATGCCTATTAGAATTGAGATTTCTATATATGAGTATTTTTCTTCATCATCCGAAAAGCATCCAAAGTTAATGACATCATCATCTTTTGCATATTTTTTAGTATAACTATATAGCATATTATTTTTAGATATCTGTGAACTCGCCTGTACAACTGCTATCTTCATAATATTTACCCCTTTGATTTTTTCTTAATCATTTTTCTATGACTTTTTTATAAATCATCTAGTGTTTATTTTCAAATATTTATTCAACCGCGATGTAATTTGCCAGTATCGGAATAACGGAACGATAGTTCCGCTTTAGTGGAACGCCGATTCGCCATGATGGAACGGTGGAACTTTTATGAGTTGTATAGGACCCATGGAGCATATTGTAGTCGAGCTTATGCCGCGAAAGCCGCTTGAAAGCTAGGTGCCTCCCTGCTACACTTGTGTGCTCCGGTGTTGCCAAGAGGCTTTATTTTCGCCAGCGGAGC
>JAEDEK010000190.1 GCA_016293365.1 Bulleidia sp.
AAAAAACCATGTATCAAAAGATACACGGTTCTGTTTATTCCACTTCAATTTCTTTGATGTTGAATTCATTTCCCTGCAATAGATATGTACGTTCACTGCCGCAATGCGGACAGATTCTGCCATATTTAACTGTCGGATAAGTCTGATTACAATCCTGACAGTATGTTATTGCAGGCAATGTTTCTACAACAAGGCTACATTCATTGAACAGTGGTCTTTTCTTCGCTGCCCATTTCCAACAGCTTTGAAGATAGGATTCAATGACTGTTGATACTTCCCCAAGTTCAAGTGTAACGGTATGAATACGCGTCACACCATTTTCTTCAGCCACCTTTTCAACATGATCCATGATATGAAAGGTTACACCAAGTTCATGCATGATTACTGATCTTTCTTTCTGAACTTCAGTTTAATGGACTGCTTGACCATATTCGGAATAATGTACTTCAGCTTTTCTTCTGATGGATGCATGATGGATGCACCTGGAAGTTCTCGATGTAAATGGATTGCATCGAATACACACTTTGTTGTACATACACCACAACCGATACACTTATTTGGATCTACAACTGAAGCACCACAGGAAAGACAGCGTGAAGTTTCCTTCTTAATCTGCTCTTCTGTCAGAGTGAAAGACAGATCACGGAATGTTGCTGCCTGATCCTTTTCTTCCGGCTTTTCAGGAATCTGACGTCTGGAAGAATCATAAGCATCAACTCTGATATTATCCTTATCCAGTTCAATGAAATCACGACGGTTTCTGCCAATTGTCAGTGTGCAGTGTTCATGGACATATCTGTGTAAAGATACTGCACCTTCACGACCTGCCGCAATGGCATCAATCGCAAACTTAGGACCGGTATAAACATCTCCACCTACAAAGATATCAGGAACTGATGTCTGATATGTCAACCTGTTAGCAATGGCAGTGCCGTTTGGACGAAGTTCTACATGCATACCATCTAACATATGACCCCAGTCAATTGCCTGACCAACAGAGAAGATGATGTGACGACAAGGAACACTCACTGTATCATTCTCATCATATTCCGGTGCAAATCTACCGTTTTCATCCTGTACACGCAGACATTTCTTAAACACGATGCCTGTTACATGACCATCTTCCACAAGGATTTCCTTTGGTCCCCAGCCACAGTTCAAAGATACATTCTCTGCAAGTGCTTCAGCAATTTCATCTTTGCTTGCAGGCATCTGTTCCTTCTGTTCAAGACAATACATGGAAATACCATGTTCTGTACATCTTGAAGATACTCTTGCTGCATCGATTGCTACATTACCGCCGCCTACAACAACGACATCTCCTTCAAAAGCAAAACCTTCTTCTGCCCCTGCCTTCTTCAGGAAGTCAACAGCTGTGTATACACCGTCTGCATCTTCGTTTTCAATGCCAGGCTTTCTTCCCTTCTGGGCACCTATCGCAACGTAGAATCCTTTATAACCCTGTTCCCTGAGCTGATCAATTGTGATATCTCTGCCTACTTCAACACCACATCTGATTTCAACACCCATTTCTTTGATGATATCAATTTCTGCTTTCAGCAGATCCTTCTCCAGTTTATAGGAAGGGATACCATATCTCAGCATTCCGCCAGGTTCTTCATTTTTCTCAAATATAGTTGGCTTATAACCTGTTAAGGCAAGATAATAAGCACAGGAAAGACCAGCCGGCCCACTTCCGATAATCGCAATCTTTTCATCAAATCCACCACGTAAAGATGGAATGATCGGCTTTGGAACATATCTTGTATCTGCTTTCAGATCTCTTTCCGCTATGAAACGCTTGACATCATCAATTGCGACGGCTTCATCAATTGTTCCTCTTGTGCATGCATCTTCACATCTTTTATTACATACACGTCCACACACAGCCGGTAATGGATTATCCTTTTTGATCAACGCAAGAGCTTCTTCATATCTTCCTTCCTTTGCCAGCTGCAGATAACCCTGCACCGCAATATGAGCAGGACATGCTGTTTTACATGGGGCAGTACCGGTATCATAACAGTTGATACGGTTTGTATCTCTGTAATTCACAGACCACATGTGTTCACCCCAAGGCTGTTCAGTAGGAAGAGGCATCTTTGGATATCTGATTTCACAGCCTTCCTTATCACAGAGCTTCTGTCCGAGTTTTACCGCACCGGCAGGACAGCTTTCCACGCACTTGCCGCATGCCACACACTTTGTCTTATCCACTTTTGCGATATAGGCAGAACGTGACATGTTCGGTGTATTAAACAGCTGAGAAGTACGCAATGCATAACATACATTGACATTGCAGTTGCAGATGGCAAAGATTTTGTTTTTACCATCGATGTTTGTAATCTGATGAACAAAACCATTTTCTTCTGCCTGCCTGAAGATTTCCAATGCCTGATCCTTTGTGATATAGTGGCCATCCTTCTGTGTTTCCACAACATAATCAGCCATATCACCTACCGCAATACACCAGCCTTCCGGATCATCACCGCATCCCTCATCATGTGTCAGACGTGATCTGCGGCAGGAGCATGGGCTTGCGGCATATTTACCATCATATTTATCCAGCCAGTAGGAAATATGTTCCAGATCAATGGACTCATTTTCCATTTCAATTGCCTTTTCAAC
>JAEDEK010000191.1 GCA_016293365.1 Bulleidia sp.
ACAGAAGAAGTCTTTGAAGAAACTATGGAAAAGAAACCTGAATCCCGTAAGCATGCAAATCTGGAAGAAATGGCTGCCAACAATACATACGTAAGCCGTTTTGAAAAGCTTGCCGATACATCCAAGCCAAAGCAGGATACAAAGTTCAGAAAGAAGAACAGAAAGAAGGATGAAGAATCCCCATACAAGGTATCCAACAAGGAACTGGAAAAGGCGCTCAAGGACAAGCTTGCGGCCAATAAGGCTGCAGCAAAGCCGATCTATACAGAAGAGGAGCTTGCTGAAATCGAAGCACAGCAGGAAGCAGAAGAAGAAAGAGAATACGACATCGATTACGATGAGTATGAAGACTTCTACGATGAGGATGATAACTGATCATGCCTAAGAAGATTCCAATGAGACGCTGCGTCGCCACAGGGGAACAGTTTCCAAAAAAAGAACTTCTGCGTATTGTCAGAACACCGGAAGGAGAACTTAAGGTGGATCCGACAGGCAGAATGAACGGTCATGGCGCATACATCCGCAAGGATGTATCCGTCATTGACACTGCCAGAAAAAACAATGCACTGAAGCGTGCATTGGGTGTGGATATCCCTGAATCCTTCTGGGATGAAATCGCACAGGCAATGAAATAAAACTGAAACTGCTGAAGAATCTGAGGTGATGGATTAAGATGCATTTCATACCAGGGAAGTGATTCCCTGAATCATGTAAAGGAGGAACATATCATGGCAACGCCAAACAAGAAAAAGTCAGGTGGCGGTAATAACAAAAACCGCAAGCCAAACAGCAACCGTAACAGGAATAATGGAAACAACCGTGGCTTCAACAACAGCAGAAAGCCGGTTGAAGAAATCCATGCCATTACATATACAGATGGTATTACTGTAGGTGAACTTGCAGAAAAGATCGCAAAGCCATCTACAGATATCATCAAGACTCTGTTCATGGAGGGAAAGGCATGCACCATCAACACACCACTGGATGATGAAACAGTGGAACTGGTATGTATTTCCTATGATATTGAACCGACTAAGGTTAAAGAAAGAGAAGAAGATTCTCTGGAAGTAGACATTCAGGATGATCCTGCTTCCTTAAAGCAGCGTCCTCCGATTGTCACAATCATGGGTCATGTTGACCATGGTAAGACAACATTACTGGATACCATCCGTAAGTCCAGCGTAGCAAGTGGAGAAGCAGGTGGTATTACACAGGCAATCGGTGCCTACCAGGTCAAAATCAATGGCCGTAAGATCACATTCCTGGATACACCAGGTCATGAAGCATTTACTGCCATGCGTGCACGTGGTGCTTCCGTTACAGACCTTGCGATTATCGTCGTAGCAGCGGACGATGGTGTCATGCCACAGACTGTAGAAGCCATTGACCATGCCAAGGCAGCAGGTGTTCCGATCATTGTTGCGGTAAACAAGATCGATAAGCCAGGTGCCAACCCGGATCGTGTCATGACTGAAATGAGTGAACATGATCTGATGCCGGAAGAATGGGGTGGAGAAACCATCTACGTTCAGACCAGTGCGAAAAAGGGTGAAGGCATCAATGACCTGCTGGAAACAGTATTAACTGTAGCAGACGTGCAGGAACTGCAGGCAAATCCTTCCAGAATTGCTTCCGGTACGGTTATTGAAGCAAAGCTGGATAAAGGCAGAGGACCTGTTGCTACATTACTTGTACAGGGTGGTACATTACACCAGGGTGAACCTGTCGTCGTAGGTACAGCATTTGGTAAGATCCGTAAGATGACGGATGAAAACGGTAATGAACTCAAGAGTGCCGGACCATCCACCCCTGTAGAAATCATCGGTCTCAACGATGTACCTGCAGCTGGTGATCTGTTCCGTGCATTTGAAGATGAAAAGGAAGCAAGAGCTCTTGCGGACAGACGTAAGAGAAGAAAGATTGAAGCAGAAAGAAGAAAGACTTCTGCTGTATCCCTGGAAGATCTGTCTGCACAGATTGAAGCAGGTGAAATCAAGGAAATTCCAATCATCATCAAGGCTGACGTACAGGGTTCTGCAGAAGCAGTCAAGAGCTCCATGGAAAAGCTTACAGTTGGTGATGTCAAGATCAATGTCATCCATGCTACTGCAGGTGCAATTACAGAATCTGATATCATGCTTGCTGATGCATCTCATGCCATGATCATCGGCTTTAATGTAAGACCTGATTCCAACATCCGTAAAAAGGCAGAAGAAGCAGGAGTTGAAATCCGTCTGCATAACATCATCTACAAGGCTACAGAAGAAATGGAACTTGCGATGAAGGGTATGCTGGAACCTGTCTATGAAGATGTCACAATCGGTGAAGGTGAAGTACGTGAAACATATAAGGTATCCAAAATCGGTACAGTTGCTGGTATCATGGTTACTTCCGGTAAGGTTACGAATACATCCAATGTAAGACTCATCCGTGATGGTATTGTTGTATATACCGGTAAGCTTGGTTCCCTGCAGAGATTCAAGGATCAGGCCAAGGAAGTTGTACAGGGCTATGAATGCGGTATGACAATCGAACGGTATAACGACATCAAGGAACAGGATATCATCGAAGGCTATGTTGACCAGGAGGTTAAACAGGACTAATGCCTTCAAGAGTAGATAA
>JAEDEK010000038.1 GCA_016293365.1 Bulleidia sp.
CTCAGATCATTCTCTTCAAGCCTGGCAATTCATTGCCTGGTAGTTGACGGCCGCATGACCATCAGATCGTGTATCTGAAAAATGTCGTCAGTAATCCGAATATACAGATCGGCGACTATACGATCTATCGTGATTTTGTGCATGATCCGAAGGACTTTGAAAAGAATAATGTTATTTACATGTATCCGGTCAACCATGATCATCTGATCATCGGCAGATTCTGTTCCATCGCATGCGGGGCAAAATTTCTGTTTACAAGCGGCAATCATGCAATGCGATCACTGTCCACATACACGTTTCCGATCTTTTTTGATGAATGGAATCTCGACCCCAAACATATCACAGAAGCGTGGGATAAAAAAGGGGATATCATCATCGGTAATGATGTGTGGATCGGCTATGAAGCACTCATCATGTCAGGTGTTACCATTGGTGATGGAGCAATCATAGGTGCACGTGCTGTTGTGACAAAGGATGTTCCGCCATATACCATTGTAGCTGGTGTACCGGCAAAACCGATTCGCAGAAGATTTAATGATGAAGTGATTGAGAAGCTGCAGTCTGCACAATGGTGGAACTGGGAGAAAGAAAGGATTGAGAAGAATCTGGATGCCATCATACATGGAAGAGTCGATGATCTGAATTGAAGAAGAAAGAGGATACGGCATATCGATATCCTCTTTCTGCAGTATGCAGAAGATACCGGCAGAATACAGACAGACGATTCTGTTTTTTCTCTGTTCTGAAACATAGGAACAGAAGTCAATTTTTGCATTTTCAGGTAATATGTGCTATAAATGTCTGTACATGAAGTTTGAAAAGCTGTGCAGAGAACCGGTATATGATTTACGGATCTTCATCATGGTTTCATAATACGTTTTATTGTATCAGACAGAATGAAGGGGTGATATTGGAATGCGTGTCAGAAATGAAGAAGAATATCAGCGCAAGAAAAATGATATCATGGAAAAATGTTTTGACTGTTATGCGGAACATGGACTTGGCAGTATCGGCATCAAGGGCCTGGCGGAAGCGTGTGGATGCACATCAGCAAATCTTTATATGTATTTTGAAAACCTGGATGATCTGATCATTCAGGCAACCGCCCATTGCATGAGCAGAGTTGAAGAAGATTTCATGGCGAAAGCTCCTGTCGATCCACAGGATCTGTGGCGTTTTATTGATGAAATTCCATACTGGACAGCACAGAAGCACGGGAAAAAGTACAGGCTGATGTATCAGGTATATACACATCCGAAATACCGCCAGTACGGAAAAGAGTTTTTTGAAGGTGTAGACAAACGTTATACGCAGTATGCCAGGGGACTGGAATCAAAGCTTGGTATTCCAAGTGAAAAACTTGTACCGTTGATCTTCATTCTGATCCGTGCATGTGTACACTATGCTTTATTTGAAGATGAATTCTATCTTCATTCACAGATTGATGTGCTGAAGGAGAGTCTGGTCATGTTCATGGAGAAATACAGAAATCAGAGCGGATCGCATTGAAACGCGGATTGATTGGACCGTCATACTCAAGATAATACAATAGAAACCATCTTCGGATGGCTTTTTTTAAGGACAGAAATAATTACCGGATTGTCAATGTTGGTCTATGTTTTCATCTTCATTCGCGGTACAATGAAAAGTGTTATGAAAAAAGTATATGAGAGGGTATTTATGACTGTCATGAGTCTGGTCATGGCAGTTGTGTGCTGTTATGGTGCGTATGGGCTGGTAACTGCTCCTGCCAAAGCAAAGGCAGCACAGGACGAAATTGAAAGGCAGCTGAGACAGGCACAGATTGAAGCAGACAGAAAGAAGAAAGAAGCACTGGAAGCTGCAGAAAAGCAGAAGATGGAAGAACTTGCAGGGAAGGCAAGAAATGAGATTGCTCCGGAAGATGTCACGATTGAAATGCTTCAAAAAAGGTATGACGATGCGACTGAGATGTATGTGACAGGAATTGGGGATTCTGTCATGCTGGCTGCTGCGGATCGCCTGTATGAGAAGTTTCCAAGAGGTTATTTTGATGCAGTATTTGGAAGTAGTATCTACGAATGCACTGATCGACTGATTGAACTGGAAGCGCAGAATAATCTTGGTGATGTTCTTGTGCTTTCCGTTGGGACAAACAGCTATATTCATCCGGAAGACTGCGTTACCATTATTGAGCACAGTGGGGGAAGACCTACCTTCTGGCTGACAACCTATGGTGTTTCAAACGACTCCAATGAGATTATGCAGTCTGTTGTTTCTCAATATGACAATGCATTCATGATTGACTGGGAATCGTACGCAATGCCTCATCCGGAATGGATTCTCGATGATCATCTGCATCCAAATGACACAGGCTCTTTGGAATATGCACAGCTGATCAGTCAGGTAATTACGGACAGCCTTGGGCTGAAGGAGAACTGATCATGGTCAGAAAGAAAATAAGACGTATTTACGGTCTGGATGGACTGAAGACTCTGGCATTGATCGGTGTGCTGATCTATCATACATTTCCATCCTTTCTGCCAGGTGGATTCCTTGGGGTGATTCTGTTTCTGGTGATCAGCGGCTATCTTTCTGCCTATGGCAGTATTGAAAAGATGGAAAACGGTACGTTTTCCTTTGGAAAGTATTATCTGAAAAGAATCATCCGACTGTATCCATCCTTAATCATTGTAATGCTTGCTTCGATTGGTGTACTGACGCTGCTGGATCCGATCCGGCTTGCCAATACACAGTCGGAAGTAGCCAGTGTCATGCTCGGCTATAACAATTTCTGGCAGATCAGAATGAATGCGGATTATTTTGCTCAGCTGAGCAAGAATTCACCATTTACGCACCTGTGGTATATTGCCATCCTGCTGCAGTTTGATCTTGTATTCCCGTTCCTTCTCAAGGGATATACGGTCATGAAAAAACGTTCCGGATTCTGGACGGCAGCCGGTATCGGCTTATTGGCTGTATTACTGACTGCTGTGATCATGCCTGTCATGTACCTGCTTGGCAACGGGGAGAACATCACAACTCTGTATTACAGTACATTTACACGTATTTCTCCGCTGCTTGCGGGAATGGTTCTGGCACTGGTTCATCATGAACGAATCCGGATTCTGAACCATCACCTGAAGCGTCCGATTTTCAGTCTTGGGGAAATAGCTGTATGGACAGGCATCTTTGTGTGGCTGTATTTCCATGTGAATGGATCAGATGGAAGCGTCTATCTGTACTGGATGAATGTATGTACACTCATATCTGCGCGTATGATTGAAGTAGTAAAAACAGGCAGAACAACCGGAAAGATTCTGGATAATCCAATCACTTCATGGATTGGAAAGTATAACTATGAAATCTATCTCTGGCAGTATCCGGTTCTTCTGATTGCCGGCGTTGCAGGGTTATCAGGGACATGGTATTTCTATCTGCTTCAGATCGTGATGATCATCATCCTGAGTATCTGGTCAGGCAACCTCAGTTCCATGCTGATCAAACGCATTCGATAAACCATCTTCGGGTGGTTTTTTTATTCTGACGCTATCGTAAGAAAATCTTCATGGTTTTGACATGTTCATAATGACACGGTATTGGTATAATGAAGGCATAAGCAGTAACAGGAAATAGAAAAGGCTAATGATATATGAAGGTATTATTATATTTTGAGGGCGAGAATGTCATTTCCAAATCAGGTATTGGACGTGCATTCAAGCACCAGCAAAGGGCTCTTCAGTCAGCAGGTATTGCGTATACAACGGATCCCTGGGACAATGATTATGATATCCTGCATATCAATACATATTATATGAATTCGGATGCCATTGTCCGACATGCAAGAGAAAACGGAAAGAAGGTTATCTATCATGCTCATTCGACAGAAGAAGATTTCCGTAACAGTTTTACATTTTCCAATGTACTTGCACCAGGTGTCAAGGTATGGCTGATGCATCTGTATAATCAGGCAGATGCACTCATTACCCCGACACCATATGCCAGAAACATTCTTCAAAGCTATGGAATTCAGCTTCCGATTTTTCCGGTATCCAACGGAATTGATCTGAAGAGGTATGAACATAATGTTGATAAGATTGTGGCTTATCGCAGGTATTTTGGTATCCGTCCGGAAGATAAGGTTGTTCTTGGGGTTGGTCTATATTTCCATAGAAAAGGTATTGTGGACTTTGTGGAAACCGCAAAGAAGCTTCCTCAGTATAAATTCATCTGGTTCGGAGATACAAACAGACTGGTCATCCCGAAGGAAATCACGGAACTGATTGAAAATCATCCTTCCAACGTGTACTTCCCAGGCTATGTGAAAGGCCCGATCATTGAGGGGGCATACAGTGATGCAGACTGTTTCTTCTTCCCATCCTATGAAGAAACAGAAGGCATTGTCGTTCTTGAAGCGCTCGCTTCAAAATGTCAGGTTGTCGTCAGGGACATCGGTGTGTTTGATCCATGGCTGCAGGATGGGATCAACTGCTATAAGGGTCACAACAATGAAGAATTTGCTTCCATTATCGAAGGATGTCTTGAAAAAACAAAGCCTTCCACAACAGAAGCAGGTTATTTAACTGCTCAGCAGCGTTCCATTGAAGCAGTGGGTCAGCAGCTGAAGCAGGTATATGAATCTGTCATGCAGAAGTGACAGGAGAGTGTGAATCATGAAAATCATTGAGAAAATCAAAAAGCTGTTTTCCAACACGTATTTCAACATTGCTTTGATCTTTGCCCTTGCCGGACTGGTACTGTATTTCACATTGAAAAATGATGGGGAAGCTGTCATCAGAACATTGAAAAATGTCAGTGTTCCCGGACTGATCGTCCTGATCGGCCTGATGGTGTTCGAACGCTTTCTGCTTGGCTGGGGACTGGCATCCGAATGCAGACTGACCCATCCGAAATACACAAACCTGCAGGGATTTGTCAATGCCTATACTGCCGGCCTCTTCAATAATATTACTCCTGGTGCTTCTGGGGGACAGCTGGCGCAGGGATATATCTTCCGCAAACAGGGAATCCCTGTATCCAACAGTGTCGGTGTGTTATGGCTTGACTTCATTGTATATCAGACAACAATGTGTCTTTTTGTCCTGCTTCTGATTCTGCTGAAGTTCGGTTATTTCTATGCCAATTATTCCCAGTTCTTTATTCTGGTCATTTTCGGATTTCTTGTCGGAGCGGCGATCATCGTTTTTCTGTGGGTACTGGCAGTATCACCGAAGTTCTATACATGGCTTTCCACGTCCGGTATTTCCATTGGTGCAAAGCTGCATATCATCAAGGATAAGGAGCAGGCATTGGTCTCGTTAAACAACCAGCTGATGCAGTTTTCACATGAAATTGTCGTTCTGAAAATGCATAAAAAACTGATCTTCATCCTCGGACTGGAAGATTTTCTGCGACTTCTGATCTACTACAGCGTACCGTTTCTTTCCGCAATGGTACTTGGAATTCCGGTTACACCTTCGATGTATCTGGATATGCTTGCTCTTTCTTCCTTTGTTGCGATGATCAATGCATTTCTGCCGATGCCGGGATCTTCCGGAGGAACAGAAGCGACATTTGTGCTGATGTTTGGTACAATCTTTACTGGCACACAGGCTGCATCCATCATGCTTGTGTGGCGCTTTGTCACATTCTATCAGGTGCTGATTGTCGGCTGTATCGTTTTCCTGTATGCACGTACAAGAAAGGATGTACCTCTGGAAATACCGAAACCATCTGCAGTAGATGAATCAGTCATCAGATCACTTGAGGAAGAGAAGGTACTATGAGAATCGGATTATTTACGGATACTTATCCGCCTTATATCAATGGTGTTGCCAACAGCACATATATTCTGAGAAATGAACTGTGCGAAATGGGACATGAAGTATATGTCGTTACTACTTATCCTGGACTTGGTGGACATAAGTGGAATGAAGATCATACGGTACTGATGCTTGCAGGACCAGAACTGAAATTCCTGTATGGATATGTCGCCACTTCACCGATCCACCTGTCAGCACAGGAAGAAGTCAGAAAACTGAATCTGGATATCATTCATGCCCAGACGGAATTCGGTGTGGGCATCTTTGCACGTATCTGTGCAAAGGTGATGAAGATACCGCTTGTATCTACCTATCACACCACATATGAAGACTACACACATTACATTAATTTCATCAATTCAAAAACAGTGGATAATATTGCCAAAATGGCAGTCGCAAAGCTTTCCCGTCTGTATGGAGATTCCTCCATGGAAGTCATTGCACCAAGTCAGAAAACAAAGGAAATGCTGCTTGGATATCATGTCAGAAGAGAGATTTCTGTGATTCCGACAGGTCTGAAACTGGATCAGTTTTCACCGGATCATTTCAATCCGGATTTCAGACAGGAACTATATGACAGATACGGGATCACAGAAAATGAAAAACTGATTATCTATGTCGGCAGACTGGCAGAAGAAAAGGCGCTGGATCTTGTCATCCGCGGGTTTGCCAGAGCGATTGAAATGAAAATTCCGGTAAAACTGCTGATTGTCGGTGGCGGCCCGGATCTTGAACCATTGACGAAAATGACAAAGCAGATGGGCATCGATCATTCTGTCTTTCTGGCAGGACCGCAGCCTTCTGGTACCATTGCGGATTACTATAGAAGTGCAGATGCTTTCATTTCCGCATCTCTTTCCGAAACACAGGGCATGACTTTTATCGAAGCGCTTGCCAGTGGTCTGCCGCTTTTTGCGCGCAGGGATGAAGTACTGCAGGATCTTCTGATCGATCAGGAAACCGGCTGGTACTTTACCGATGAAGAAGATCTGTGTGAAAAACTTGCCGGATTTGTTCAGATCAGTCCGGAAAGAATGGAAACAATGAAAGAAAGATGCCTTGCCATTGTGAAACCATACAGTTCTGTGACATTTGGAAAACGTGTGGAAGAAGTATATCTGAGAACAATTGAAGATTATCGTCATCAGTATCGGATTGACAGTATCCGCATCAAGGATACTCTGGTACAGCTGTATCTGATTTCCAATCAGGATGAGGAGATCCGTCTGTATGTCTCCATGGATGATTTCTATGAAATGGGGATGCAGAAGGATGGTACTTTGACAAGCAGACAGATTGAGGAACTTCGCGTCCGTGAAGAGGCGGCATTGGCATATCAGAAATGTATCCGCCGTCTTGCGGTCAAGGACAGAACATGCAAGGAAATCTATGATTTTCTGACAAAGGAAACAGGCTGTGCCATCAATGTCATCAACAGTATTGTCGACAGACTTGAAGAACAGGGATTCCTGGATGATGAAAGACTTTGTATTCACCAGATTGAATTCATGAAGAAAGCCGGCTATGGACATGATAAAATAGTAAGAAATCTGAAGAAAAGAGGGATTCCATATGAAATGATTGAATCCAGTCTTTCAACACGGATGGATGATGAACGTGAAAATGCACAGAAGTATGCCCGCAGAATACAGCAGACACACCGTCATGATTCAGTTCGTAAAACAAGAGATTATATCCGTTCTGCCATGATCAGACAGGGCTTCTCTTCAGATCTTGCTTCCGATGTTGTGGAACATATGGATTTCTCCGAGAACCAGCTCAGAGAAGATGATAATCTGCGCCACTGCATCCAGAAAGCAACCCGCAGGCTGGCACATCAGTATTCTGGAAAGGAACTGAAGGACAGAGTATTCCGATCCTGTGTCAGTCAGGGATTCCGCTATGAGGATATCAATGCGGCAATGAATGAAACGGAGTGGTATGATGAAGAAAATCAGAGATTTTAAAGAAGGCGACAGAATCAGAGACGTCTATCTTGTCAAGGAAGTCAAAAACGGAACAACTGCTAAAGGATCTCCATATCTGACAGTTGTTCTGCAGGACAATACGGGCATGATGGAAGGTAAGTTCTGGGATGTCAAGGAAGAAGACAGGCAGCTGATTCAGACAGGAAGACTGGTGAATTTCAGTTTTGAAGTATTGATGTACAATAAGAATCTGCAGATCCGTATCAATAAAGCGATGCCTGCGGATATGTCACAGGTCAGTATGGATGACTATGTCATTGTTTCCCAGCAGAGTGAGGAAAAGCGCAGAAGTGATGTTGCAGGCTTTATTTCGTCGATTCACAATCCGGTCTACCATCAGTTGACACAGGGAATGATTGACTATGTCGGAGATCTGTATTTTACGTTCCCGGCAGCTTCCAGAATACATCATAACTATATGGGTGGACTGTCCGAACATTCTCTTTCCATGACGCAGATGGCAGAAGAAGTATGCCGTCATTATCCACAGCTGAACAGAGATCTTCTGATCAGTGCCACACTGATCCATGATGTCGGAAAAACAGCGGAAATGAGTGGAGCTGTGACAACGGAATATACACTGGAAGGAAGACTGGAAGGTCATATTTCCCTGGCAAACGGATGGCTGAATGAAGTTGCTGCAAAGCTTCATCTGGAAGACAAAGAGGAAACTGTCCTTCTGCACCATATGATTCTTTCCCATCATGGTCATTATGAATATGGTTCACCAGTACTGCCGATGCTGATTGAAGCAGAGGCACTGTCTTTGATTGACAATCTGGATGCCCGTATGAACACATTGAAACAGGCACTGGATGCAGTGCAGCCTGGCAACTGGACAACAAAACTGTTTGCGCTGGAAAACAGACAGTTCTATAAACCGAAAGGATGATTCAGCATGGATTTACGTTTGAAGGCAGTACAGCTGTTTCATTCCATCCTGGCAAAAGCAGGCAGAGGTGGTTCTCTGCCTGGATCACTTGCTTTGAAGATGGATCCTGATTTCATTCAGAAATTTCAGATGCCGGACAAGGTTGTTCTTGTCACCGGAACAAACGGTAAGACAACAACTTCCAATCTGATCGCCGAATCGCTGCGTGCTTCCGGTCTGAAAGTACTTAACAACCGCAGAGGTGACAATCTGAATGTCGGTATTGCAACTCTGCTGGCAACCGGATCGGATTCCAGTTACCGTATTCAGGCGGATGCCTGTGTCATTGAAGTGGATGAACTGACATTATACCGCCAGTTTGCAAACCTTCATCCGACACATCTTGTCATCACCAATTTCTTCCGTGATCAGCTTGATCGTGCCGGAGAAATGGAAACCATCATCCGTAAGATTCAGGAAGTGACAGCAGACTTTACAGGGCATATCATCCTCAATGGCGATGATCCCAATTCCCTGCGGATTGCCGATACAGCTGTGAATGCGCAGATTCATCTGTTTTCCGTAGGCAGAAACAATGTTTCCCGTGATACTACCGATGAAGCATCGGAAGGCAAGTTCTGTCCTCGATGTGGTCATCCTTTGACCTATGAATACTATCAGTATTCTCATATCGGCAGATTCCTTTGTGAGAAGGATGGTTTTGGAACGATCACACCGGATGTATATGTATCTGAATGTGATTTTGAAAACGGAACCTTTACAGTCGAAAACAGAAAGTTCCATTCTTTCATCAATTCCATCTATGCCATCTATAACTGTGCCTCAGTACTGACACTGATGAAAACCATGAAGCTGGATCCGTCTGCTGCAGATCACGTCTTTAATACATTTGAAATGAAGGAAGGAAGAAATGAAGTGTTTCATTTCAGCTGTGATTCCATCATCAATCTTGTCAAAAATCCGACAGGCACAAATGAAGTGCTGAAATCCATTCTTTCGTCTTCAGAAGACAAGAATGTGTGTATTCTTCTCAATGATAACGATCAGGATGGTCATGATGTTTCATGGATCTGGGATGCCCATTTTGAAAGACTGAATGTGCCGGAAGTCAGACATATCATCTGCAGTGGACTGCGTGCCTATGACATGGCACTGCGTCTGAAATATGAAGGACTGGAAGACAGGATTACGGTAATCGAAGATGCAGGAAAAGCGATTGAATGGCTGGATGAAGCAGGTCTGAAATCCTATGTCATCGCAACCTATACGGCATTGCATTCGACCCGTGCCATCATGAGAAAACAGGAGAAGAAACACATATGAATCTGAAGATTTTATGGATGTATCATGATCTGATGGATCTGTATGGCGACAAAGGGAATGCGGAAGTACTGCGCAGACGTGCAGAAAAAAGAGGCATTACGGTGACTCTGGATACATGTACGATTGGTGAGAAGGTCAACATTGATGATTATGATCTGTTTTTCATGGGTGGCGGTGCTGACCGTGAGCAGAATCTGATTTATGATGATCTGCTTTCAAGGAAAGCCGGTATTCTGGAAGCGATGCACCATGGCACGGCATTTCTTCTGATCTGCGGCGGTTATCAGCTGTTTGGAAAGTATTACAGGGATCAGGACGGCAATATTGTCAAGGGCCTGGAAATCTTCGATTACTATACCGAGGCAACCGATCGAGCCTCCCGGTGCATCGGCAACATAGCGATTGAAACACAGATCGATGGAAAAACATTCAAAGCAGTCGGTTTTGAAAACCATGGTGGTCAGACAAAAGGTGTGACAACACCATTAGGCAGGGTATTATCGGGACATGGAAACATGTATAGAAGTCAGTACGAAGGCTTCCTGAACGATCAGGTGCTTGCTACGTATATGCATGGACCACTGTTACCGAAAAATCCCGGCATCGCAGATGCCATCATCATCCGTGCATTACGGAAAAGGTATGGAGCTGTGACATTACAGCCATTAGACGATACTCTGGAAAACTGCGCAAGAAATGTCATGCTGAAAAGACTTGACTGTCTTTGAGAGTCATAAGGAAGATTCCGTGTTTTCTGCTGTACAGATGGATGAATCTGTAAAAGATGGACTTGTATCCTGATCATTTCTGTATTAGGATATACAGGCAATGAGGGAGTAATTCCACGTCCTGTGATGTGCAGTATTTCGTCATCCCGGCTGTCTGCCCGGAATGCTGGTAAAGAATGAGACTCATATACGAAAAACCGTATATGGGTTTTTTGTTGGCATGAAAGGGGTAAATATGGAAAAAGAATATCTGAAATCGAGTGAAGAAATTCTGCAGGAACTTCAAACTTCCCATCAGGGACTTACCGATCAGCAAGCAGAAACCAGACTTGCACAGTATGGTGAAAACAGACTGCAGGAAGGCAGAAAAACTACGATGCTGGAACGGTTTGTGGAAGAGCTCAAAGATCCGATGCTGATCATGCTGATGGCTGCTGCAGCAGTATCTGCCATCACAAATATCATTTCACATGAACCACTGACAGAAGTGTTCATCATCATCGCTGTCGTATTGCTGAATGCCGTACTTGGCGTATTCCAGGAAAGCAAGGCAGAGGAAGCAATTGAAGCACTGCAGAAAATGACAGCTGCGGAATGCAAGGTACTGCGTAACGGTTCCATGAAGATCATCGAGAATACAAAGCTTGTCCCTGGAGACATCGTCATGCTGGAGGCAGGAGATGCGGTTCCTGCGGATGGAAGACTTCTGGAGGCGCGTTCTTTGAAAATCGAGGAAGCTGCCTTGACAGGAGAATCCGTACCGGTCAACAAGATGATCGATCTTCTGTATCTTCAGGAAGGGGAAAAGGAAGTCGCTCTTGGTGACAGAACAAACATGGTATATATGGGATCTTCTGTTGTTTATGGCAGAGGTCTTGCTGTCATTACCGATACAGGCATGACTACGGAAATGGGTAAGATCGCAGATGCCCTCAATGATACGCAACAGGAAGAAACACCTTTACAGAAGAAGCTTTCAGATCTGGGAAAGAAACTGTCATGGCTTGTCATCGGAATCTGTATTGTTATCTTTGTCTTTGATCTGATTCAGGCAGGTTCCTTCTCCCTGTCCACCATTCTGGAAACATTCATGGTTGCCGTATCTCTTGCTGTGGCAGCCATTCCGGAAGGTCTTGCAACCGTCGTAACGGTAGTGCTTTCCATTGGTGTGACGAAGATGTCAAAATCTCATGCGGTTATCCGCAGACTGACAGCGGTAGAAACACTCGGCTGTACGCAGACAATCTGCTCGGATAAAACGGGTACATTGACACGTAACCAGATGACTGCAGTAGAACATACAGGAGACAGGGAAATGCTCGCTTCCGCCATGGCATTATGTTCTGATGCCATGCTGAATACAGACGGTACGATTGAAGGGGAACCGACAGAGGCCGCATTAGTCGCCTTTGCACGGGACAGCGGATTAAACAAATACGATCTGGAAAAGCAGATGCCTCGTGTTGAGGAAGCACCATTTGACAGTACACGTAAGATGATGACAACCATTCATCAAAGAAATGACGGTACATGGATTTCCTTTACAAAAGGCGCACCGGATGCAGTCATTGCCTTATGTACACAGAAATATGAAAATGGCAGAGCTGTTGCCATGACAAAGGCAGACCGTGAAGCGGCAGTCTACGACAACAAGAACATGGCAGACCGTGCATTACGCGTACTGTGCGCAGCCTATCGTATCTATGATGAAATGCCGCAGGATACAGAGCCTCAGGCACTGGAAAAAGACCTGACATACATTGGTCTTGTCGGAATGATTGATCCGGTCCGTGATGAGGTGATCCCGGCGATTCAGCAATGCCGCAATGCCGGCATCCGACCGGTAATGATTACAGGGGACCATAAGGATACAGCTGTAGCAATCGGTAAACAGATTGGTATCATCAAAGATAAGTCAGAAGCTGTTACCGGTGCACAGCTGGATGAGATGAGCGATGAACAGCTGGAAGCTGATATCACAAAGTATGGTGTGTATGCAAGAGTCAAGCCGGAACATAAAGTCCGTATTGTTACGGCATGGAAGAAAAGGGGAGCCATCACTGCGATGACAGGAGATGGTGTCAATGATGCACCATCCATCAAAACTGCAGATATCGGTATCGGTATGGGTATTACCGGTACGGATGTAACCAAAAATGTCGCAGATATGATCCTGACGGATGATAACTTTGCGACGATTGTCAACGCAGTGGAGGAAGGAAGAAAGATCTACGATAACATCCGTAAGGCGGTTCAGTTTCTCCTTTCTTCCAATATGAGTGAAGTCATCGGTGTATTTGTATCTTCCTTAATGGGATTCACACTTCTGAAGCCTGTTCATCTGCTGTTCATCAATCTGATTACAGACTGTCTGCCGGCACTGGCGTTAGGTGTGGAAGAAGCAGAAGAGAATATCATGAAGCGCAAACCGCGTGATGCAGAGGATTCTATTTTTGCGGATGGAATGATCTATGATGTCATCTACCAGGGTGGCCTGATTGCAGGATTGACAGTGCTTTCCTATCTTCTTGGACATTATTTTGAAACAGGTATTTTCGAGATTCCTCATGTCATCTCACCTCATGGAATGACAATGGCATTTCTGACGATGAACATGTGTGAAATCTTCCATTCATGGAATCTGCGTTCCCTGCGTGGATCCATCTTCTCCTTGAAGAGTCATAACAGACTGATGTGGATCTCCATGATTGCTGCTGCGGCAATTGTAACTGTTGTTCTGGAAGTGCCTTTTGTTGCCGACATGTTCGGATTCACACCTGTTGGTTTCGTGGAATATGGAACAGCGATATGTCTGGCATTCCTTGTGATTCCGATTGTAGAAACAGTGAAGTTCATTCAAAGAAAAACAAAGTAAAACAATCAGACCGGTATCACAAAGGTACCGGTTTTTCTGATGAAAAAAAGAACCTCCAGGATGGAGATTCAGATATCAGCGGATGGTATGAAGAATATGCTGATCCAGGAAGAATGCTTTGAGAATATCAGCATTGACAGGGGAAAGATCAAAATCATCCAGATCCATCGGATCAACGAATTTCAGTTCATAGGATGTCTTACCGACTTTCATCTGAGGCATCTGCTGCAGCGTAATGGAAAAAGCTACATGGACAATACGGTAGATATTCCCGTCAGGGAAACAGACGATTCTGCTTGGGTCATCAAACAGACGGAAAGGAAACAGTCTGTTTCTGTCCAGATGAATTCCGGTTTCTTCCATCGTTCTACGAATGGCACACTCAGCGAATGTTTCCTCATCATGGATGTCACCGGATACAATACCCCAATGACAGGAGTCTTTTCTTTTTTCCAGAAGTACCTGTCCCTGATAAAGAATGATGACAGCTGATCCGAATCGGGCAGGCCTGTTTGGCGATGGTGCCTTTGGATCATGCAGATAGTATAATGCCGGCGGCATATCATTCACCCCCTGATTGTTTTCAGAACTTCATCCAGATCCTGTGGGGCGGATTCCTCAAAGACAAAATGACATGCATCATCTGCACTGTAGCGTGGGATGATATGGAAATGAAGGTGATCAACGGACTGACCGGCAACTTCATTGCAGTTGTTCAGAATGTTGCATCCTGCCGCCTTTGTATTGGTTACAATCTGACGTGCAAGGGAATGGACTGTCTTCATGCATGATGTGACTGTTTCTTCATCTGCTTCAAGAATGTTTTTGACATGGTGTTTCGGCATGACGATGGTATGACCATACGTTACCTGAGAAATGTCAAGTATCGCAAGGACACTGTCATCTTCATATACTTTTTTGGAAGGGATCTTTCCTTCAATGATATCGCAGAAAATACACATAAATATAAACCTCCAGATCAATGATTTCATTATACTCCAGTTTTCATGTCATATGCCAGTATCATCAAGGGGTAAAAAAACAGAGTCTGTTCAATGAAGAATGTGCCAAGGAATCCTGCTGATTCATCTGTGGGAGGAATTGGC
>JAEDEK010000192.1 GCA_016293365.1 Bulleidia sp.
CATCCTTTTTATACTGTATGTGTTAAGAATTTATTATATTTTCCACTTTCGTGTTGGTATGATGTAAAATAGAAATACTACAGGTAATTTTACCTGTTGGTTCATTGAGGTTTTGTATGATTGCTAAACTGAGAAAAACACCGCTTTCCAAGGCACGGAAGTTTTCTTCCTTCCGGATTATCGTCTCTGGATTTGCGGGAGTTATATTACTGGGGGCTTTATTACTGATGCTGCCGATCAGCAGTGTCAGTGGAAAGATGACGGATTTCCTGACGGCACTGTTTACTTCAACTTCTGCGGTATGTGTAACCGGACTGGTTGCGGTGGATACCGGTACATACTGGTCATTCTTCGGGCAGCTGATCATCCTGATTCTGATTCAGATCGGTGGATTGGGTGTTGTGACAATGGGAATTGCAGTTTCCATGGCAGCAGGAAAGAAGATCGGTCTGATGCAGAGATCTGTTATGAGTGATTCTGTTTCTGCACCGCAGGTCGGCGGTATTGTTCAGCTGACCAAGTTCATTATTAAAGGTGTGGCTTTGATTGAGGGCCTGGGGGCACTCATCATGGCACCGACATTCATTGGTGATTATGGTCCACTGAAAGGCATCTGGTGTGCCATCTTCCATTCCATATCCGCTTTCTGTAATGCCGGATTCGATCTGAATGGTAATTATTCCTCTCTTGTAAGATATGCAGGCAATCCGCTGATTAATATTACGATCATGGCATTGATCATCATCGGTGGACTTGGATTTCTGACTTGGGGTGATATCCTCAAGCATAAGTGGCATATCCATAAGTACAGGCTGCAGTCCAAGATCATTCTGGCTACTTCAGCTATCCTGATCACAATACCAGCGGTTATATTCTATTTCCATGATTTCTCATCTGAGACTGGTATGAACAGAATTCTGTTATCACTGTTCCAGTCCGTTACAACAAGAACTGCAGGGTTCAATACAGCAGATTTTGGTACAATGAGTGAAGCCGGATTATTCCTGATGGTTGTTCTGATGATCATCGGTGGAGCGCCAGGTTCTACGGCTGGTGGTATGAAAGTGACAACATTTGCGATTGTTATCATGAATATGTTATCTGTCATGGGCAGACACCATGATACAAACATTTCCAACCGCAGACTTGCTGAAGATGTCATCAAGAATGCATCTACCGTATTTGTCATGTATCTGACATTGCTGACAGCAGGTACGATCATGATTTCCATCGCAGATGGCCTGCCTTTGATGCCTTCCTTATTTGAAGTGGCTTCAGCGGTTGGTACGGTAGGTCTGACAACAGGCATCACACCTGGTCTGTCACTTGTTTCAAAAATTGTTATTATCTGTCTGATGTATACAGGCAGAGTCGGAGGCCTGACACTTGTGTTTGCCGCAAGAGCCAGACTCAGGACATACGAATCCAGATTACCGGAAGAAAGGGTTATGGTAGGTTAAACATATGATACAGAGTATTTTACTGATCGGACTTGGAAGATTCGGACGTTATACAGCGAAGAAACTGAATGAACTGAATCAGGAAGTCATGGCAATTGACAAAAACGAGGAAAGAGTCAACAAGGTATTGAACTATGTTACCAATGCACAGATCGGTGATTCAACAAATCTTGATTTCATGGAATCCCTTGGTGTCAGCAACTTTGATGTATGTATTGTTGCGATCGGTGATGATTTCCTTTCCTCATTGGAAACAACAGCTCTTTTAAAGGAACTGGGCGCAAAGAAGGTCATTTCCCGTGCGACAGGCAAATCACAGGAAAAATTCCTGCTGCGCAATGGGGCAGATGAAGTCGTATTCCCGGAACGTCAGCTGGCGATCTGGACGGCAATTCACTGTTCTTCCATGAATATTTCCAACTATATCGAACTGTCAGATGGATATTCCATCTTTGAAATCAAGACACCAAAGTCATGGTATGGAAAGACTCTGTTTTCTTTGAATGTGCGCAGAGCTCTTGGTATCAACATCCTTGGCATCAAGAAAAACGGAGTTCTTGACATGCAGGTTACAGCGGATACGGTACTTGGTGAAGATACGATTCTTCTTGCGCTAGGTAGAGAAGAAGATCTGAAGAGACTAATGAAACTGGAATGAAGCAGGTATGAAAGCATATCTGCTTTTTGAATTCACTGCTAAACAAATCCTTCTTCTTTTCACATCAGTTTACCAATGTTCCATGATAGAATAGAGAGTACGCGAAAGGAGATCATACGATGAGTGAAGAAATCATCGCAAGGATTGCGAAAGAACTGAATATAACCATAGAGCAGGTTAACAATACTTTAAAACTTCTGGAAGAAGACTGCACAGTACCGTTTATTGCCAGATATCGTAAGGAGGCAACAAAAGGACTGGATGAAGAACAGATCCTTCATATTCAGAAACAGTACGACTATCTGCAGAAACTGCAGGAAAGAAAAGAAAATGTCCTGAAACTGATTGGTGAACAGGGCAAACTGACGGATGAAATCAGAAAGGCAGTCATGGAAGCAGATAAGCTTTCCATTGTTGAAGATATCTACCGTCCATATGCACAGAAAAAAAAGACAAGAGCCG
>JAEDEK010000193.1 GCA_016293365.1 Bulleidia sp.
TTTCACAACAGACAGTCTGGTGTTTCTCAGTTCATCCTATAAGGAAGTCCGGATTTCTTCACCTGTATATATGTTATTCACGCATTTTTTGAAAACCACACAAAAGTCGAAACACTGTCAGAAAAGTAAAAAAAGCTTTCGTGGCATAGCCATGAAAGCCTGTATGATCAGTCAAGATCTTCGCCGTTGGTACGGATGCACTTCTGATACCAGTAGTAGGAATCCTTTGTGCTTCTTGCCATTGTACCCTGGCCATAGTTATCGGCATCGACATAAATCTGGCCATATCTCTTTGCCATTTCACCTTCGCCATTGGATACCATGTCTACACATCCCCAATACAGATAGCCCATCAGGTCAATGCCATCCAGTTCTACTGCATCCTTCATGGACTGGATGTTGACTCTCATATATTCGATACGATAGTCATCATGAACCGTGCCGTCTTCATATACATCATTCCATCCGATACCGTTTTCTACACACCAAAGCGGGCAATGATAACGGTTGTTGAAAATATTCAGTGCAATACGCAGACACTGCGGATCAGTACCCCAGCCCCATGCGTTTGTCTTCAGGTATGGGTTGGCAACCTGTCTTGCGGAAGCACCATTACCTTCACCTTTCTTACCTTCATCATCATGCGTCGTAAATGTATTGGAACCATATGTAGAGAAGCTCAGGAAGTCACATGTACCCTTCTTGAGTGTTTCCATATCACCTTCCTGTACAGGTAATACGATTCCTTCTCTTTCATATTCCTTCAGTTTATAGCATGGATATTCACCAAGCATCTGAACATCAGAGAATGCCAGTGTGTTATCCTGCCTCTGACGGGCAAGTAGCTGATCAGCAGGATCTGCTGTCAGACCATAAGATGGACCAAATGCCAGCATCATACCGATCTTGATTTCAGGGAATTTTTCATGTGACATGATGACAGTCTTTGCGCTTGCGAGGAACTGATGGAATGCCGCATTGGCAATATTCTGTGGATCTGCATGTATCAGACCACCAGCAACATATGGAGCCACTTCAATCAGATTGACTTCATTGAAGGTCAGGTAATACTTTACTTTACCTCTGTAACGTGCAAAGACAGTTTCTGCATAGCGTACAAACAGGTCAACCAGTTCTCTGCTGTCCCAGCCATTGCATCTCTGTGCAAATGCAAGAGGTGTTTCGTAATGATGTAATGTAACAAGTGGTTCAATGCCATACTTTGCGCATTCATCAAACACATCCTCATAGAACTTCAATCCTTCTTCGGATGGCTGTGCATCATCTCCATTTGGGAAAATACGACTCCACTTCATGGAAATACGAAGGCATTTGAATCCTTCTTCTGCCATCAGGCGGATATCTTCTTTGTAATGATGATAGAAATCGGATGCGATGTGTGATGGATAATAATACTTATCATCATGCAGTTCAACCGGAATTGCACCTTCTGGAAGATGTCTTTCCGGCGATCCGAAACATAATGGTGTGGAACCTGTAGTTCCATCCGGCTTGCGCCATGTTACCTGACGTCTGACGGTATGAGAACCGTTTGTCATGACATCTCCTGTCGCAAGACCTGCGCCGCCTTCATGGACGCCGCCTTCGTACTGATTGGCAGCTGTAGCGCCACCCCAGAGGAAATCTTTTCTGAATCCCATTATATCTTTCTCCTTTACTTCTTATCACATATAAGTATACTATGTAAGCCCTGTCATTTCACTGATTTTCACATAAAAATAGAAGGAATGATCGTTTTACCATTCCTTCCTGTTTTCTCTTTACTTTGTTTTGACGTATTCGTTGAGAGGCTTGATGCAGTAGATATTATATGGATACTGATCTGTTGTGACATATCCTGCAGGTGCATCAATCAACTGAGGAATACGATTGATGATTGTACCGCATGTCAGTTCTACTGTTGCAGGTCTGTTGCAGATGAGAGTGGATTCCGGTTCACCGACCAGTGTCCATTCATTCTTGTCAAATTCATCCTTGTCAAATACCTTGCCTACACATTCTGTTTCAAATGTAATGCCTTCTTCTGTTTCTGTTGTGACGATGGCACGCATGCCTGTTGCATCTCCTGCTTTGACAGTAAAGCCAAGAGTAGAAGATTCCAGATCATGATCACATGTTGTCGGCAGGCACTTCTGTGTCTGGGATGTGATGTGCAGACCAAGTCTTGCGCACAGCCATCCATTCTGATTCCACATATAGGATGGAACATATTCACCGCTTTCAACAATCTTCTTCAGCTCTTCAGAAGAGTAGTCATTATACGCACCGATTGTCTTGTTGAATTCTTCGATGGAAAGACCTGCGCCATGTCCTTCCGCAAGAGCGATACCATAGTCTTCAACATTGTACCAGCTTGATCCGATGATCTTTGTAATGCTTGCCTGAGAACACATGAAATTTGTTACCATTGTTCCCCAATACAGATCACAATAGCCGACACCTGTTAATGTACAGTTGCCCTTCTTTGCCAGCTCATCGAGCTTCTTTGTCAGCTCAGGTGAAGAATTCCATGGATACAGAGCTTCTTCACATGTTGTGATGGCATTGACACCATG
>JAEDEK010000039.1 GCA_016293365.1 Bulleidia sp.
ATATAATGGCGGGAACAACTATTCTGAAAAACTGGCATCTTTTATCACAGAACAAGGCGCTCAGGTAATCCCTGTATGTCCGGAAGTCATGGGTGGTCTTCCAACACCACGTGTTCCCAGTGAAATCAGAGATGGAAGAGTATACAACCGGAATGGTGAAGATGTCCATGCAGCTTTTACAGCAGGGGCACAGCAGGCATTGCAGGTTGTCAAAGATGAAAATCCGGACAGAATCATTCTGCAGTCAAGAAGTCCAAGCTGTGGTTGTAAAGAAGTATATGATGGTACATTCTGTGGGAAACGGGTTAAGGGTCAAGGTATTTTTGCACAGGTGCTGCTGAAAGAAGGATATCAGCCAGATGATATTGAAGATCTGGAAGAGGTGGTATGATGGCAAGGAAACTGTTCTGTGAAATATCCCCACTGACATATGCAATCTCATTATGGAAGGAAAACATCATGCATGACGTGAATGATCTTCTTCATCCGATCAGATATGCTGAAACAAGGCAGAAGGAACCACTGCCTTATGTTATAAAATCACATTCCTCTACCATTGTCAGAAAGCTGGAAGGTGTGGATGCAACACTGCAGATCAATAAACGTACCAACCTGAAACTGGCTTCTTCAACTATTACCGGGTTGATCATTTACCCTGGGGAGACTTTTTCTTTCTGGCATCAGATTGGAAAACCAAGGGCTGATAAAGGATATCTGGAAGGTCTGATCATCACTTCCAGCAAAGTAGCGAGTGCAGTTGGGGGTGGACTATGCCAGCTTGCAAATCTGATACACTGGCTTGTTCTGAACAGCCCGTTGACCGTGGCGGAACTCCATCACCACTCAGACGCACTGTTTCCTGACGCAGGGCGCAGAGTTCCTTTTGGGACAGGTACAAGTGTATCCTGGCGGAATCTGGATTACAGATTTACAAATGATACGGATCAGCCGGTACAGATTGTCATATGGCAGGATGATGAGACACTGTATGGGGAACTCCGCAGTCTGCATCCATTTGAGCATACGTGGTCTGTTGTGGAAGAAGATGCGGGATATGTGAAGGAAAATGGTGTTTTCTACAGGATCTCGAAAGTATATCAGCTCTGCCATGGAAACGATGGAAGCATCATTGACCGCAGACTCATACTGAACAATCATTCCCGTGTTCTGTATGATTATGATCTGATCCCAGAGGATCAGATCATCAGTAAAAATCTCTAGAAAACAGGTGCCTTGATAGGCACCTGTTATATTATTCCATTGCGTCCAGATGTACTTTACGTACAGTCGGGATATTCTTTAATGCGGCAATGATCGTTTCCATTGTGGAAGTGGAGGAAGAAATATCCAGCGATACAAGAACATTGGCTTTTCCATTGATCGGAATTGCCTGAGAAATGGTCAGTACGGATGTTCCATATTCACTTAATGTCTGCAGTACAGACGATAATGCGCCGCTTTTGTCTTTCAGAGTTATGGACAGAACGGCTTTTCTTGTTGACTGGTGTTCACCAGGTTCAAAGACATAATCCTTGTATTTATAGTAGGTATTTCTGGAAATGCCTGCCATTTCCACAGCTTTGGTAATGGTAGTGACTTCATTGGTTTCCAGAAGTCTTCTTGCATAGATGACTTTATCCAGATAATCCGGAAGTATTTTACGATTGACGATGAGAAAGTCTTTTTTCATAAGACAGATGCTCCTTTCAGGCATAATGGAAGTTCTCTGATGGAAATGCTGCCTTCCAGACCGGTGATTTTCTGTTTTGCCTGCTCACTGAGATATTTCTTTGATATACCGATACATGTGGATCCTGAGCCTGAGATCAGAAGAATACCATCAGTATCAGTTTCAAACAGATTCTGCAGGGAATCAAAAAACGGTAACAGTGTTCTTCGATAAGGTTCATGGATACAGTCTTTTTTTCCATGTCGGATCAGTCTTTCATTTCCATCTGCAAGTCCTTTGAGCATCATGATGGCATGCGCTGTGTTGGCTGCTGCTTCGCTGCGTGGATACCCCTGTGGCAGGATACCCCTTGCTTTTTCGGTGCTTACTTCAAAGTCCGGGATGAATACGGTAAACTTCCAGTCCAGGTGGACAGGGAGTGAAACGGATTCGAAACCTTCTTCGGATACGGAAGCGGCTGTCAGTCCACCAAAAATACATGGAGCAACGTTATCCGGATGACCTTCCATTTCAGCAGCCAGCTGAAATACTTCCTGTTTTGTCAAAGCGTGGTTATGCAGAACGGATGCGGCAATCAGACCACCGACAATTAAGGACGACGATGATCCAAGACCACGGGAAACCGGTATATTACACTGGAAGATGGTATGAATATGATCACTGACACCGATTTTTTCACATCCTCTGCGATAGCTTTGCAGAAACAGATTGTCCTGATTGTTGAATCTTTCTTCTACATTTTCAAGAATATCTGTATCTGCCAGTTTTACATGGAATACATTGTTCAGCTCTAATGCAAGGCCAAGACAGTCAAAACCAGGGCCGACATTGGCACTTGTGGCAGGTGTTTTAATCGTGTACATTTCCGACCTCCTTCATTCTGTCTGCAATAACCTGCATACCATCTTCAATTTCAATGGAACGTGTAAAGCGGACGTCCATATCCTTCAAAGCAGCAAGAGATGGTGGTATCTTGACTCCGGACAATGCGTGGAGTCTTTCCATTGCGGCAAAGTCATCCGCCATGTCCTCACCAGCAATGCACGCAAGTACGTCATGTGTAAACTTATATGGGGAGGCAGTCGACAGGATCACGGATGGTGTATGGTCTCCGGTTTCCTGTTCGTACTTTTTCTTTGCGGCTAAAGCAACTGCAGTATGTGGATCAATCAGGACATGTTCGTTTTCAAACAGGTCATGGATTGTCTTACGGCATGTATCTTCGTCTGTCCAGCAGCCAGCGAATGTAGCTGTAATTTTCGCCATGATCTCCTTTGGTACAGAATAACTGCCCTTTTTCTGCAGATTCTTCATCATTTCAGATACAAAGTCATCATCATAACCGGAAGCCATGAACAGCAGTCGTTCCAGATTCGATGAAATCAGAATATCCATGGATGGAGAGATTGTTGGCGTAAAAGTTCTGTGAATGGAATAGGTGCCTGTATTCAGGAAATCTGTCAGAACATTATTTGTATTGGATGCGCAGATCAATCGGTTTACCGGCAATCCAAGCAGCTTGGCAAAGTATCCTGCAAGAATATCGCCAAAGTTACCGGTTGGTACGACAAAGTTGACCGGATCTCCACATGCTACAGCACCGCTTTCCACAAGCTTTGCGTAGGATGTGTAATAATATACGATCTGCGGCATGAGACGGCCGACATTGATGGAATTTGCGGATGAAATGGAAACGCCATCCAGTGATGACAGGACGAGCGGATCGGATGTTGCCTGCTTGATCATCCGCTGACAGTCATCGAAGTTCCCTTTCACCGCAATGACATCAACATTTCTGCCTGTTGTCGTAGCCATCTGTTTTTTCTGAATACTGGAAACACCGACTTCCGGATAGAAAACCGTGATAGCTGTACCTGGAACATTCTTGAATCCTTCCAGAGCTGCTTTGCCGGTATCACCGGAAGTTGCTGTCAGAATGGAAATGATTTCCTTCTTGTCATCTTTGTGGATGGATGTTGTCAGAAGGTGCGGCAGAATCGTCAGAGCGATGTCTTTGAAGGCACATGTAGGTCCATGCCACAGTTCCATCAGCCATCCTTCCTGGATCTGCTTTAACGGAACAATTTCAGCTGTATCAAATTTTTCGTCATACGCACCTGTAACACATGCATGCATTTCGTCTTCTGTAAAGTCATCCAGCATGGCGGAAAGAATCTTTTCTGCTGTCTGCTGATAGGAAAGATGCAGTACTTCGGATGGATCAATATGTGCTGTTATATTTTCGATTGTGTACAGTCCGCCGTCATTGGACAGTCCTTTGATAATGGCCTGATGAGCGGTAACAATATCGTTTCTGTTTCTTGAACTGATGTATCTGTTCATTTTTTATCTCCTTGCCTGAACTATGGAATGATGATAATATGTTTTTGTTTTAAAAACAAGTGTGTTTCTAAAATGAAAACAAAAGGGGGAAAGAATATGCAGGTCGGACTACTGGGACATGGTGTTGTCGGCAGCGGAGTACGCCGTATCATCGACGGCATGAGCAATAATAAAACCGCATGTTTATGCATAAAAAGAATACTGGTCAAGGATGAGATCGAGATGGTTGAAGAAAGAATGACACGCAACATCGATGACATCATTCTGGATCGTGATATTCAGCTTGTTGTGGAATGTATGGGTGGAAAGGAACCAGCTCATACATTTGTGAAAAGAGCGCTGGAAAACGGTAAAAATGTCGTTACATCCAACAAGAAAATGCTGGCATCCTATGGAGATGAGCTTTTTGCATTGGCACATCAAAAAGGGGTAAAGCTGCTGTATGAAGCATCTGTCGGTGGTGGAATTCCATGGATGGCAGAACTTAGAAGAATCCGCAGGATTGATGAGATTGAATCCTTTGAAGGTATTTTCAATGGAACAACAAACTATATTCTTTCGCGTATGGAAGCTGAAGGCTGTGAATTTCATGAAATGCTGGCACAGGCACAATCGTTAGGGTATGCGGAGCGGGATCCGTCTGATGATATTGATGGATATGATGTTGCCTATAAAACCGCACTTACATGTCTTGCTGCATTTGACTGTTTTGTGGATCCACAGGATATTCCTGTCAGCGGGATCCGTAATATTACAAAAAAAGATATGAATTATGCCAATGAGCATGGCTTTTCAATAAAACTTCTGGGCAAAGGCAGGAAAAAAGATGGTATACTGCAGTGCAGTGTCATGCCGTGTTTTGTGCCAAAGGGAGGTACATTTGCATCTGTACCACTGAACTACAACGCGATTTCCAGTGTATCTGAAACACTGGGAAGAGCTGTATTTACAGGACAGGGCGCAGGCTCATTGCCGACGGCACACGCGGTTGTACAGGATATGCTGGATATCGCAACAGGGGCTGATATCGCAGATCACTCCATTACACCGTGCTGTGTGGATGAAAGCGCAGAAGTGACATGTTATATCCGTGGAGGCAGTATTCCTTTCCCGTATGTTGCGGAAACAGTGGATGAGGATACAGTCATCACAGTTCCACTCAGTTATGCAAAGCTGAAGGAGCTGACAGATAATACAAGGGGAGTTATGGTCATTGAGGTGAAGAAATGATAAAGGTTGTTAAGTTCGGGGGTTCTTCTGTAGCCAATGCAACCCAGTTTGCAAAGGTGAAGCAGATCGTGGAAAGTGATTCCGACCGCAAGTTCATTGTAACAAGTGCATGTGGTAAGGAATCCAAAGAGGATCATAAGATCACAGATCTTCTGTATCTGTGTCAGGCACATGTGCGCTATGGTGTTTCCTATGATTCCATTCTTTCTTTAATCAAGGAGAAGTACTACGGGATCAAAAAGGACCTGAATCTGAAAGTGGATCTGGATCGTGAGTTTGAAAACATGGAAAAACTGATGACCCGTGATGTATCCACAGACTATCTGGTCAGCCGTGGTGAATATATGACAGGCTTACTGCTGGCGGAATATCTGAATGCTGATTTTGTGGATGCCAAGGATGTCATCTCTTTCCGTTTCGATGGAGAAATCGATATGGAAAGAACAAAGGACCTGCTGCTCAAGCATACCAAGCCAGGCAGAAAGGTTGTGATTCCTGGATTCTATGGAGCGCTGCCGAATGGTGTCATCAAAGTCATGACCCGTGGTGGCTCTGATATTACAGGTTCTGTCATTGCCAATGTCATTGATGCGGATGTCTATGAAAACTGGACCGACGTTTCCGGTTTCCTTGTGGCAGATCCGAAGATTGTCGATCATCCATTGCGTATTCCACGCATCACATACAACGAACTGCGTGAAATGAGCTATATGGGGGCAAATGTCCTTCATGATGATGCGGTATTCCCAGTCAGCTCCAAAAATATTCCGATCAATGTCAGAAATACCAATGAACCGGATAATCCAGGTACAATGATCATGAATGACTGCAGTGAATATGATGCTCTGGAAGCACCGAACTTTGTAACAGGTATTGCCGGCAGAAAGAATTTTACCATCATCACACTGATCAAGAATCACTGCTCTACAGAAGTCGGTTACCTGCGCAAGGTATTATCCGTATTTGAGGAATTCCGTATTTCCGTGGAAAGTGTTCCGACAACTGTCGATACAACATCTGTCATTGTACAGTCTGAACTGGTATCGGAATGCATTTATGAAATTGTCGCAAGACTGCGTGAAGTCATTCATCCGGATGACATCCGTATCGATGAACACCTTGCTCTGATTGCGATTGTCGGCAGAGCCATGAAGCATTCTCCAGGTATTTCCGGACGTCTGCTGTCAGAGTTTGGACGTCACGAAATCAATATCCGTGCCATCAATCAGTCAGGTGATGAAATGTGCATCGTTGTCGGTGTGGATAACAGAGATTTTGAAAAAGCTGTCAGAGCGATTTATACAAAGTTCATCGCGGAGGTAAATGAGAAATGAAGATCGGTATTTTAGGTGCAACAGGCGCTGTCGGCAGACAGATGCTGGAATGCATTGAAGAGAGAAATATGAATGTGGAGGAAGTCAGACTGTTTGCTTCTCCACGATCCCTCGGTAAGACAATTCCTTTCAAAGGACAGGAAACACCGGTTGAAGTTGTCAGTCAGGAAAGACTGAATGGTCTGGATTATGTTCTGGGGGCAGTATCCAATGCATTATCCAGGGAATACAGACCGCTGATCGAAAAAGCCGGTGCAGTTTATGTCGATAACTCCAGTGCGTTCAGAATGGATCCGGATATTCCGCTTGTAGTACCGGAAATCAATGGTGAAGATGCACTCGGTCATCATGGTATCATTGCCAACCCGAACTGCTCCACCATCATAACAATGATGGCTCTTGCACCACTGGCACGCATCTCAAAAATTACAAAGCTTGTAGCTTCCACCTATCAGGCAGTCTCTGGCGCTGGTATTGAAGGCCAGCATGAGCTGGAAAATCAGATGGTGCAGATTGCGGAAGGAAAAGAAGTGACCCATAAGGTGTTCCGTGATCAGATTGCATGCAATGTCATTGCGGAAATCGGTTCCTATAATGACAACGGATTTACAACCGAAGAAATGAAGATGCAGAATGAAGGAAGAAAGATTCTGCATATGCCGGAAATGAAGGTTGACTGTACATGTGTCAGAGTTCCAGTCATGCGTTCTCACTCCATCAGTGTTCAGGCGGTATTTGAAGAAAAGATCAGTGTGGAACAGGCAACTGCAGCGATCGCCTCCTTTACAGGTGATGTCATGTGTGAAACAGATCTTCCAATGCCGTTATATACAAGCAATCAGGATCTTGTCTATGTCGGTAGAATCAGACCATCTCTGATTGAAGAAAACGGACT
The DNA here is from genome assembly GCA_016293365.1 of Bulleidia sp. Lineage (GTDB taxonomy): Bacteria > Bacillota_I > Bacilli_A > Erysipelotrichales > Erysipelotrichaceae > Bulleidia. The sequence goes on from JAEDEK010000039.1 coordinate 7,493, forward strand.
TGTATTATGGTGCTGTGGTGATCAGGTACGCAAAGGAGCAGCTTCCAATGCTGTCCAGATCATTGAGTATCTTGAAGCACACAGATAAAAACAGGGAAACCTGTTTTTTGTTTGGGAACAGACGGAAAGAATGTTTTCTTTACAGAAAGGAAAGCATACAATGCTGTGTGTTAAAAGGAGAATATATGAAGCAAAGACTACAGATGCAATATAACTTTCTGCATATTCTGTTCTGGCTGATCTCATGCAGTCTGAATGGGTTTGTGGCAATTTATCTGAAAAACAAAGGTCTGGACAATACACTGATCGGAGTCGTGACAGGATCAAGCTGTGTACTGATCACATTTGTCTCACCAATGGTAACCAACTATGTACAGAGTCATGAACACATTACGATTCCAAAGACGATGGATGTATTGATGGCTGTGTCGGCGGTGTTTTTTCTTGTGATTTCATTTCTGCCGGTTCCATCCATGGCTCTGATTGGGATTTATGTTGCCAATCTGACGATGTTCTTATGTGCGGTACCGCTGCTTTCTACGATTGCGATGAATTATAACGCAAGGGGGATTGATCTGAATTTCGGACTTTCCCGTGGTCTGGGATCCATATCCTATGCGGCAAGTGCAGTTGTTCTTTCGCTGCTTGTGGAATGGTTGAATCCAAACTGGCTTTCCGTTGTATACGCCATCAGTGCATTGACTTTTCTGATTCTGGTCAATACGCTTCCGGATTATCAGGAAGAAAAGAGTCAGACACAGAAATCCGGCAGCATTGCCAGCGTGATTGTCAAGTACAGAACTCTGTTCTTCATCCTGCTGGGGTGGTCATTTGCCTTTGCCGGCTCTACATCCTTATCTACCTACCTGATCAATGTTGTTGAGAATCTGGGTGGTAATACAACAGTGTATGGATTTGCAATCTTTGCCATGGCGGCAAGTGAAATGCCGGCAATGGCTGTTACAAGAAAACTGATGCGAAGATTTGATGCCATGCCTTTGATTCTGGTATCCGGTATCTGTTATATCTTCCGGAATATTCTGGTTGCTCTGGCTCCAAATCTCATGATTCTGTTTGTCGGTATGATGTTTCAAAGCGTTACTTATGGTCTTCTGACAAGTGTGCTGACTTATTACGTTGCGGATATCTGTGAGAAGGATGATCAGGTCATGGGACAGACACTGATCGGTATGATGACTACCGGGATCGGCTCCATGATGGGAAATGTGCTTGGCGGTATATTACAGGATATGTTCGGGCTGAATGCAATGCTTCTTTTTGTAACATTTTCAACCCTGCTCGGAATCGTGATCATGGTAACTGTCTGCATTATACAGATCCGCCGAAATGTTAATAAACATCCTGCGGTTAACGCATAAATGAAACCGGTTGAGATTAATGTGGTACAATAGTGGGCAGAAGAGGTAAATGACTATGTCACGTAAAACAATGTTTGGTGCGCTGGCAGTGGCTGCCGGTGTAGCTGCAGCTATTGCGGTAAAACTCTATAAGGACGCCGGAAAAACAGATGAAGATGTAAAAGATGAAGATGATGCAGTTCATTTCATTACGATTGAATCTGAAGAAGACGAAAAGAAGGAAACAGATGCAGAAGATCTGAATGGACAGTCTGAAGAAGTGAAGGAAGTCTGTGCTGTATTCCCATATCTGAAGCCTGCATTTGTAGAAGAGGTTCTTGTCAAGGATCAGGAATTCAAGACACTGAAGGGTGAAGATGAACTTGTCTGTGTCACTCATCATGTCAGCTTCGGTAACACGGCTGAACTGGAACAGTATGTTGCGATTATGGATGAAGCAGGTTACACCATTGAAGTAGATGGCATGGATGCAAAAGTATCCCGTAAGTTCTTTGCTCAGACTGGCGCGATTACAAGTGATATTCTGAATGTGGCCAATCAGACAGTCGCATTGGATGGTGTCTATCACAGTTTTGAAGTAGAGTAACACAAATAAAGAAGACAGATGTCTTCTTTATTTGAGAAAGGAAAAACATGGAAGAAAAAACAACAGAACAGCAGGAAACAACTGTACAGGAAACGGGTGAAAACAGCAGCAAGCCAGGAGGAAACCAGCCAAGAGAAATCTCAATGAGAACCCTTGTCATGCTGATTGCAGCACTTGGCGTGATCGTGGTTCTGCTGATAAGCAATTTCGGAAAGGGAAATAAAGAAGAAGCCTGTGTCATTGTACAGCAGTCACCATTCGGTCAGTCTCAGCAGCAGATCTGGATTGATCTGGACGGGGATCTGCAGGCAAAAGGCATTGCTGAATTTGGTCTATCATATCCGGATGGACCGGAAGGCTATGATAAGAAAATCTACAGAGTCTATTCAAAACAGATCTACTCCCTGTATTACATTAATGATGATAATGGCAAACAGGGCATGATGATTGTCAAAGGTAAATTCTGTGGAAAGGACGTATTTGAATCCGGGTTCTATAATGATGGTGTTGAGTATGCTTTCATTAATAAGGTTCAGGATGGAGATACTACAGTCACCATGAAAGGAAATGATTCCGGGGTTCAGGTGGCATCCTGGGTGGAAGGTGAGTTTTCCTACGCAATCGGTGTATGGAATTCACCAGTAACAGAAGCGGAAATGCTGGATCTGATCAGCCAGACAGAATAAAGAATAAAGAGTGTGCATGAGGCATGCTCTTTTTGAAAATGCATTTTCAGTAACATCATATCCGCTTACATTTGAAATCGCTTACTTATGGCAGGAAACGTGAAGATTATGCGAAATATTCATGTTTCATGAAACGTCCATGCTATAATATTGCGGTTTCAGAGGTAATGAATAATATGATAAAAGCAATCTTTTTAAGCTATACAGGTGTTGTATTACCAAGACGTGGCAATGAATACCGTCAGTTTATTGAAGCACTTGTAAGAAACAGTAACTTAAAGGATTATGAGAGTGCTGCAGGATGGTTCCAGCAGACGCTGAGAACATACAAATGCAGTCACAGTATTGGCAGATATACTAGAGAAGAAGATCTTCTGAGGAAGATGTTTGAGGAAAAGAAGGATGAAATCCGTCTGACAATGCCGGTTGAACAGGTGCTGATCATGGTACAGAACTGTCTGATGTACAGTCCTGTTTCTGATGAACTGCCGGGATTCCTGTCTCTTTCCAGAAGACCTGTATATATCATTTCTGACTGCTCAGCGGATTACGTAACAGTGGAAATGAAGAGGAATCACCTTCATATTCATGGCGTAGTCGGCTGTGACAGTGCTCAGGCATACCGCAACTGTCCGGATGTATTCCAGACAGCTCTACAGAAAGCCGGTGTTGAAAAAGATGAAGCGCTTTACATCGGCGAAGATGCACAGATGGATCTGCCTGGGGCAAGACAGGCAGGCATCACTTCCGTGATTCTTGATCGCAGAGGTGACTACAACGGAACAGAGTATCGCAGAATCCGGTCTCTGTCTTCCCTGCTTGCCAACCTTGGTGAATGAAATGGCAATAATAGAAGTCAGAGATCTCGTATTTTCTTATAATCAACAGGAAGGCATGACGATTGATCATGTCAGTTTTGATGTTCCGGAAGGAAGTTATACAACGATTATCGGTCATAACGGTTCCGGTAAATCCACAATTGCCAAGCTACTGGCAGGTTTGCTGGAAAAGGCATCCGGATCCATCCGGATTGATGGACTTGAACTGAATCTGGAAAACCTGGCAAAGATCAGATCACGGATCGGTATTGTCTTCCAGAATCCGGATAATCAGTTTATCGGTGCAACGGTAGAAGATGATATTGCATTCGGATTGGAAAATCATAATGTCCCTCAGGCGGACATGCAGGAAATCATTAAACACAGCGCAGAAAGAGTCAGGATGACAAAATATCTGCATCAGGAGCCGACAAGACTTTCCGGTGGACAGAAGCAGAGAGTTGCAATTGCAGGTGTCCTTGCGATGAAACCGAAGCTGCTGATCTTTGATGAAGCAACAGCGATGCTGGATCCGCAGGGAAAAGATGAAATCAAGAAGGAGATTATGGATATCCATCAGGAAACAGGCCTGACCGTATTATCCATAACCCATGATATTGATGAGATTGCGCAGGCAGATTATGTCATTGCACTGGCAGATGGACAGATTGTCTCAACAGGATCACCTGAGGAAATATTCTTCAACGAAGAAAAGCTGAAGAAAATACAGCTGGATGTTCCATTCAGCATGAAGCTTTCAGCGGAACTGGAAAAACTGGGTATTCATACAGAAAAACATATTACGATGGAGGGACTGGTAGAAGAGTTATGCCGATACAATTCGAAAATGTAAGTCATATTTACAGTGCCGGTACTCCATATCAGTATCAGGCTTTAAAAGGTATCAATCTTGAAATCGCAGAAGGAAAGATGACAGCCATCATCGGAGAAACCGGCTCTGGCAAAAGCACGCTTGTACAGCATCTGAATGCTCTGCTGCTGCCGGATGAAGGGAAGATCCGGATTATGGACCGCACAATTACTGCCGGAGAAAAACCGAAGAAACTGAAGTCATTGCGTGGAGAAGTAGGTCTTGTCTTCCAGTTTCCGGAATATCAGCTGTTTGAAGAAACCGTCATCAAGGACGTTGCATTCGGACCGAAAAACTTCGGTGTGAGTGAACAGGATGCAATTGTAAAGGCACAACAGGCATTGAAGCTTGTCGGGCTTGGAGAAGAGTTCCATCAAAAGAGTCCTCTTGAACTGTCAGGTGGTCAGAAAAGAAGAGTAGCAATCGCAGGCATTCTTGCGATGGATCCAAAGGTGCTTGTACTGGATGAACCTACAGCTGGTCTGGATCCGGCTGGTACGAAAATGATGATGCGTCTGTTTGAACGTCTGAATAAGGAAATGCATAAGACAGTACTGATTGTTACACATGATATGGAACAGGTATTTGCCTATTGCGATGATGTTGTCATCGTAGCGGATGGAAAGATCCGTATGCATGGACCGGCAAGGAAGTTCTTTGAAGATTCCAGATTGTGTAAGGAAATGAATATCCTGCCACCTGCTCTGATCCGTACAAGAGATGCATTAAACGAAAAAGGATTTCATATACCAGCAGATGTTGCTGATATTCATGCGCTGGCAAAGGAGATCAGAAAGCAGGTGAAGCGTAATGGGTAATTTTACACTTGGAAGATACATGCCTCTGGATTCTCCGATTCATAAAATGGATCCACGCATGAAAATCATTGCGATGCTGATCATGCTGGTCAGTATCTTCATCAATGCCGGATGGGTCGGCTATGGTATCATCTTTGTTGTCATGGCTTGCGTCATCATGACAGCAAAGCTGAGTTTCAGGTTCATTTGGAAGGCAATGAAACCAATGCTGTTCATGCTGTGTTTCCTGCTTGTCATCAATGCACTGGTCGTGACAACAGGTGTTCCACTGTTTACGATCGGCAGTTTTACATTGTACAGTGGAGCTGTTCTGCAGACACTGTACATCGCTGTAAGACTGCTGCTGATGATCATGATCACAACATGTCTGACAGCTACAACAAAGCCGATGGATATGACTTTGGGGATTGAAGAGCTGCTTGGGCCGTTCAAGAAGATCGGCGTACCGGCGCATGAGATTGCAATGCTGATCAGTATCGCACTGCGTTTTATCCCCGATCTGATCGATGAAACACAGCGTATCATGAAGGCACAGCAGTCCCGTGGTGTGGATATGCAGGAAGGAACCGTAAAGGAAAAGGTCGGAGCAATTCTGTCTTTGATTGTTCCATTGTTTGTTTCTGCTTTCCAAAGAGCTGAGGATCTGGCCAATGCCATGGAAGCAAGAGGCTATGCGCCAGGTGAACCAAGAACAAGATACAGAACACTGAAGTTCCATGTAAGAGACTATATTCTCCTTGGTGGATCCCTGTGTATTCTTGTGACAATGATGGGTGTTTCCATTCTGTTATGAAACTGTTGAAATGTACGGTTTCCTATATTGGTAACCGATATGATGGCTGGCAGTCGCAGAAGAGCGGGAATGGTATTCAGGATATCCTGGAAGCTGCCATATCCCGTATTGAGAACCGGAAAGTCAGTATAACAGGCTCAGGCAGAACGGATGCGGGTGTATCGGCAAGAGCACAGGTATTCATGTTTGAAACACAAAGGGATATGTCTTCCTATAGATGGATGGGAGCTATCAATGCATTCCTTCCGGATGATATTCATATCATGGATGTGCAGGAAGTGCCGTATACATTCCATGCAAGACACAGTGTAAGGATGAAAAAGTACACATATCGTGTCAATGATGGACCATATGATGTATTCACAAAAGATATTGCTTATCAGTATTGCCATCCGCTGGATCATGAAAAAATAAAAGCATGTGCGAAACTGTTTATCGGAACACATGACTTTACATCTTTCAATTCATCGCCGTTATCTGAGTATCCCGATCAGGTCAGAACAATCCAATCAATTGAAATCACAAGGAATGGCAGTCTGATTGAGATGACATTCTGTGGAAAAGGATTTCTGAGATATATGGTGCGGATGCTGTCTGCAGCGATTATTGATGTGGGCAGTGGCAGAATCACATGCGATGAGGTCCGCGCCATGCTGGAACTCAAGGATAAGAGGGCAGGACGAAGAAATGCACCGGCGTGTGGACTGACACTGGAAGAAGTGGATTATCTTGATCGGATTGTGGTAACTCCAAAGGTGCAGATCCGGGAATACCTGTATAATGAACCGCTGCCATATGATTCGTGGGATCGCCATGCAATCGAACATAACTGCAGGGCCGGAACAGGAAACAGAGTCTACCTGTTCTGTGCAGGAATTGACATGGAACAGATCGGGTATTTTCTGATAAATGAAGAAGAGGCTGTGCTTGTGATCAGGGATGAAAAGTTATATGATACCGCTTCCCAGCTTCAGGCTTCCATCCTTGCATGGATGATGAATGAGGGGGTCAGAAGGGATCTGAAGATCATGCTGCAAAGACACAGAGATGACAGTGGTATCACGTTCTGAAAATACCGGAATTCAA
>JAEDEK010000040.1 GCA_016293365.1 Bulleidia sp.
CTGTATCCTTCCCATTTCTGTTTACTCAAGTTTAGCACGCATGTGAAACATGGCTCAAGCTGCAGGACATGCGGTAACTGTGTCAGATAGTTACATGTTTTCACATCTTTGCCTTTTCCTGAACGTTGCGGCTGTGTATGTTCTGCCTGCAGTACAGGATCGCCTGTCACTTTTGTGTTATGAAACTGCTTGATCAGAGAAAGTATAAGATATGATATTGTTTTACCCATTAAAAAATACCTGAACTGTTGCAGTTCAGGTATTCTGGATGCTAAACACGATTTGCTTCCATCAGTTTTTCTTTCTGTTTCAGACACCTTTTCAGCCATCCACCCTGCAGGTAATAAATGATGTATAACCCTGCCAGCAATGACCAGGAAATGGGATAACATCTGATTGTATCAAACAGATTCTTCGCCGGATAGAACAGAATCCAGCTGATACGGAAGACTCCCATGACCATCGTAGTCATAATCATCGGAATCAGAGAATCCCCGCACGCGCGTAAGGAACAGGAAAGTATTTCCACAAAGGAAAATACAATCCAGAAAGGACACTGAAAGCGCATGATGGATACCGCAATATCTATAACATTGGTATCAGATGTAAACAGATGGAAGAATACACTGCCGTATATATACAGGAAGCCTGCGATGGCTGCTCCACCTATGATGTACATAACAATACCTGTACGCACTCCCTTGCGTACTCTTTGGATATTACCTGCACCAAAGTTCTGACCACAGAACGTCAGGCAGGACTGACCAAGCGCGTTGGAGCTGTTCCAGAACAGTGCATCAATTCTGCCAAAGGCAGTATTGGCAGCTACAGTATCTGTACCATAGGCATTGATCCCGCGATGCACAAACAGGTTGGAGAAAGCATACATACATGACTGAAGTCCCATTGGAATGCCGATAATCAGAATACGCCCGAATACAGCTTTATCCAATGTCATCTCATGAAAACGGAAACGATAGATATCTTCTGTTGTACCAAGCGTATATAAAGTCAAAGCACATGCAACAATCTGTGCAAGAACAGTTGCCAGGCCAACTCCGGCAACCCCCATATGGAACACCACGACAAATAACAGGTCCAGTACGATATTGGTTAATGCCGAAGCGATCAGGAAATACAGTGGCCGCTTGGAATCACCAATGGCTCTTAATATACCAGCACCATTGTTGTAGATGAGTAATGGAATCATTCCGGCAAGATAAATCCGCATATAGGTTAAAGAGTATGGATAGATTTCTGCTGGCACATTCAGTACACGTAATATGGTCGGGGCAAAGAAAATCCCAGCTGCACTCATGACAATGCCAAGGCTGATCGCCAGAAACATCGCACATGATACACCTTTACGTACCCCTTCTACTTCATGGGAACCATAGTACTGTGCAACGACAACCGTTGCTCCAGAAGACAGTCCCAGCACAAAGCCGACACATAATTCAATAAATGTTGCTGTCGCACCACCTACTGCCCCAAGTGCTTCCTTCCCGACAAAGTTTCCGACAACCATTGCATCCACTGTGTTATACAGCTGCTGAAACAAAGAGCCGAACAGAATCGGAAAGAAAAACAGAAGAATCGGTTTTACAACACTTCCCTGCAGCATATCGGACTGTCTTTCACGCATATCAGTACCCTCCTGTCTATTTTCAGTTATTGTACGGAAAATGAATCCAGAATGGAAAGCTCTTCCTTTAAAGATGGGTTTCCATTTTCTGAAACAGAAAGAATGTGACGGATCTTCTCTGCCCTTCTTTTCAGAAATTCAGCATATTCCTGTTTTCCTTCTGTCTTTAATACAGGGCCAAGAACCAGATCCTGAATTCTGTATGGTTCATGTTTTTCCGTATTGAAATCAATTGTCACATAATCATGTCCACGATCATTCACATAGGTTTCATTCGCAATTGTATATCCATGATCACTGATCCATCTGCGCATGGAAACCGTATCACGGTTGACTTCCACAATAATCTGCTTCAGATCATCCAGACGGGACTGTGCACGTTCCAGGATCCCCTTTGCAGTCTGGAAACCCATCCCTGCAATGACGGCGCACTGGGTATCCTGTGGTACATCCTGCAGACCATCTGTCAGAATGGCCGTGATACAGTCCTGCATGCCTCTGGCAGCGATATTGGTACGTGCTGCCTGAAGCGGACCTTCCGCCACATCGCATGCATATACCTTTTCGCAGATACCGTCTCTGACAAGCATAATTGGAAGAAAAGCATGATCTGTGCCGATATCAGCTGTGATCATGCCTTTTTTTATCATGGAAGCAATCTTTGCAAGTCGTCTGTTGTCAGCCATTACTTGTCAAAGAAATCCTTGAGACGCTTGGAACGTGTCGGATGCTTCAGCTTACGCAGAGCTTTTGCTTCAATCTGACGGATACGTTCACGAGTAACGTTGAATTCCTTACCGACTTCTTCCAGTGTTCTTGTACGTCCGTCATACAGACCGAATCTTAAACGGAGTACCTTTTCTTCTCTTTCCGTCAAGCCGGAAAGTACATTGTTGATTTCATCCTTCAGCAGCTGGTTGGAAGCGTACTGATCCGGAGACAAAGAATTCTTGTCTTCGATGAAGTCACCAAGATGCGAATCATCTTCTTCACCGATCGGAGTTTCCAGAGATACCGGTTCCAGGGCAATCTTCTGAATTTCTCTGACTTTTTCCGGAGAGATACCATCCATTTTGGCGCTGATTTCTTCTGCCGTCGGATCTCTGCCAAGCTCCTGTACAAGCTGACGCTGAATACGAGTGAGCTTATTGATGGTTTCTACCATATGTACCGGAATACGGATTGTACGCGCCTGGTCGGCAATCGCACGGGTAATTGCCTGACGGATCCACCATGTTGCATAGGTTGAGAACTTGAATCCCTTGCGGTAGTCAAACTTTTCAACCGCTTTGACAAGCCCCATATTTCCTTCCTGAATCAGATCCAGGAAAAGCATGCCTCTGCCGACATATTTTTTGGCGATGGATACAACAAGACGCAGGTTGGAAGAGATCAGAATATCTCTTGCCTCCTTGTCACCGGCTTCAATGCGCTTGGCAATCTCCGGCTCATCTTCCGGTTTCAGAAGTGGTACACGACCGATTTCCTTCAGATACATCTTGACCGGATCATTCAAAGATACCGCCGTTGAATGAATTTCCGGACGTTTTCTGGCACCTTTGATAATGATGTCATCTTCATCATCACCAAGACCATCCAGTTCATCTCCTCTTGGTGTGTCGATATCATCGACATCATCCAGATCTACATCCTCTTCCTCTTCCTCGAGCAGATCAAGGCCGTCCTGGCTGAGTTCTACAATATCCTCATCTTCAGATACATCGATGTCATTATCACGGAACCAGTCCCACAATGCATCGATATCATCATCGGAACAGTCCAGTTTTTCCAAAGAAGCCATGATGTCCTTCTGATAGATGACACCATCTTTCCGGTATGTTTCGATATAGTCCTGCTTGAGCTGATCCAGAGTCTTGACTCCTTCTGCACCCGTTGCAGCAATTTTTGCTTCCGGCTTCTTTACATCTTTTCTGTTTCGGCCGGATGCCTTAGAGGTCTTCTTTGTGGAAGTCTTCTTTTCTGTTTCTTCGATTTCCATGTTTTTCCTTCCTCCTTCAGTCTGCTTTGTTTTCCTGTTCAATCAGCTGACGCTTCATGTTCAGACACTCATTGTATTTCTGCATGAGTGCTGCCATTGCGGTTCCATTCAGAGCCTGCGTAAGCTGGTCGCGATACTGCGATGCTTCATCATCCAGCAGCCTGATCTTGATGGCACGCATGGCACCATCCATCATTGAAGCATCATATTCATTCATCCATTCGTGATCGGATGCAATGGAAACAATGCGTGACCGTAACGATTCATCTTCACTCTGATCCATTAAGGATGCAGGATCACACGATCCTTTTGTATGAACATCGTCAATGATCATCATTGCCAGCATCTGACCCTCACGGGTGATCAGATATCCGATCTGTTCTTCAAACCTTCTGACCGCTTCATTGGATACAAGCATCATTGAAAGAATCTGATCTTCCGCATTGATGAGTCCATCCGGTACAACCGCAGGAGCCCCTTTACCTGTAAAAACAGGAGTGCTCCTTTCATTGCTGCGCGGTTTTAAAGGCAGACCGGTCAGTTTTGAAAGCTGAGATGTGAAATATTCCCGTTCCATCGGGTCATTCAGGCGGTTTATTTCCGTCATTGCCTTCTCCGCCATCTCTTTTTTATCGAGATAGCTGCTCATATTTGTCTCCTTTACGAGAAAGGACAGAACAAATTCCATCCATGACATCTCTTTGGATACAAGGTTTTTCAGACCTTCCGGTCCATCTGAAGCAATGATTTCATCCGGGTCTTTTCCCGTCTGGTTTACGACAATCGAGATTTCACATCCGCTCTCGACTGCCATGCGTCCGGCACGGAATGTCGCTGCCTGTCCGGCATGATCACCGTCATAACAGAACACAATGCGTGCTGCAGAACGTTTCAAAAGAGCAATCTGCGCTGCCGTACAGCTTGTTCCAAGGGTACATACAGCATTGCTGATACCTGCTCTTGCAAAGGCAATGACATCCGTCACCCCTTCACAGACATAAATCCTGCCCTCATGTCTTGCGGCAGAGCGAGCCCGATGGTAGTTAAAGACGATGTTGCCCTTATGGAATACATCGGTCTCATTCGTATTGACATATTTGGATGGATTCTGAGGATCCATGGATCGTGCCGAGAAACCGATCGGTTTCCCGGATGCATCATGAATCGGAAATGTGATTCTTCCATCAAATACATCACTGACTCTTCCGCCATAGACATTGGCGACATTTGCATCACACATCTGTTCCTGCGTATATCCCTTGGCAGACAGATATCTGCTTAAGGAATTACCGGAAGGATTGAAACCGATCTGAAAGATCTCGCGGATATTCTTATCCAGACCTCTTTTTTCCAGATATTCCTTTGCCACAGCACCTTCTGCCGTATCCAGTTGATAGGTGGTGTAGCGGATGGTTTCCTCCAGTACTTTATGTATGGATTCGATGTGCGGATCAACCGGTTTTTCAAATGTGGAAGGATGGATGGACAGCTGCTGATCTGTGATCTGTGCAACTGCAGCAACCGCCTCCACAAAGGAAACCTTTTCAAAATTCTGTACAAAGGTAAAGACGTTGCCGCCTGCACCGCATACAAAACATTTATAGATCTGACGGTCCGTATTGATCTGCATGGATGGATCATGGTCATCATGAAACGGGCAGATACATCTGTACTGACGGCCATGCTTCTGCACACTGGTATAGTGTGATATGACATCCACGATATCAGCACCATTACGGATTCTGTCGATTTCTGCCTGCTCCAGTCTAGCCATGATTCACCTGTTTATTTCTGATCAAAAACGGATTTCCTGAAGAATCTTTGTGCGTACTTCTTCGATGGTCATGCGTTCCTGTTCCATCGTGTCACGATGACGGATGGTTACAGTGCCATCCTGCAGAGTCTGATCATCGACAGTGATGCAGTAAGGTGTACCGACTTCGTCCATTCTTCTGTAACGCTTGCCGATGGAACCTGCATCATCATAGGCACACTGGAAGTCATAGGAAAGAGATCTGTAGATTTCCTGCGCCTTTTCGCTGTGGTTCTTCTTCTTTAATGGGAAGATGGCTGCCTTAACAGGTGCCAGTACCGGATGGAAATGCATGACGATTCTTGTATCGCCGCTTTCCAGTGTTTCTTCATCATATGCATCCGTAAAGAACATGAAGAACAGTCTTTCAACACCGACTGCCGGTTCAACAACATATGGAAGATACTTTTCATTTGTTGTCGGATCCAGATATGTCATATCCTTTCCGGAAGTTTCCTGATGCTGTGTCAGGTCATAGTCTGTACGGTCTGCGATACCCCACAGTTCACCCCATCCCCATGGGAAACGGTATTCGATATCCGTTGTACCCTTGGAATAGAAAGACAGTTCTTCCTTTTCATGGTCTCTGAAACGCAGGTTTTCCGGATTACCGCCAAGGGAGAGAATCCAGTCCATGCAGAATTTTCTCCAGTATGGGAACCATTCATCATCTGTACCAGGAGCACAGAAAAATTCCATTTCCATCTGTTCAAATTCTCTTGTTCTGAAAATGAAGTTACCCGGTGTGATTTCATTACGGAAGGACTTACCGATCTGGCCGATACCAAATGGAAGCTTCTTTCTGTAAGCACGCTGAACATTCTTGAAATCAACAAACATACCCTGCGCAGTTTCCGGACGCAGATAGATGGTATTCTTTGCGTCTTCCAGTGTTCCCTGGAATGTCTTGAACATCAGATTGAACTGACGGATATTTGTAAAGTCATGAGAGCCGCAGTCAGGACATGGAATGTTGTTTTCCCTGATGAATTCCTCCATTTTCTCGTTGGACCATCCTTCCGGATTGACTGTTCCATTGGACCAGTTTTCGATCAGCTGATCGGCTCTGTGTCTTGTTTTGCACTGCTTGCAGTCCATTAACGGATCGGAGAATCCCTTGAGGTGACCGGAAGCTTCCCAGACCTTCGGATTCATGAGAATGGCAGCCTGAATTTCCACGTTGTTCGGATCTTCCTGAATGAATTTTTTCTGCCATGCACGCTTGATATTGTCCTTGAGCATTACGCCATAAGGGCCGAAATCCCATGTATTGCTTAAGCCACCGTAGATTTCAGATCCCTGAAATACAAAACCTGTTGTTTTCGCATGATTAACGATCTTTTCAAATGTTTTTTCCATATGCGTAATCTTCCCCCTATTTTGCCATGGTATCCAATAAACTATACCACTTTCAAGTCTTTCATTCAACGTAAAAAAGGCAGAATCACTTTGTGACTGCCTGTTGTTTCAGATATTTCTGCATTCCCGACATAACAGTCCGAAGCGAAAACAGCTGATAAATACGGTCAACCTCATCTTTATGCAGATCCATCATCCCTGCACATACCGAAGGTGGCATATGACTGATATAGGCATCTGCAAGCATATTCCATTCATACGGAGAATAGGAATCATCTGCTGAAGAAATCTCTGATAACGTGATCTGATGTACCGTATTGCGTACATCCTGCTGTGACATGCACATATGTATTACCTCCTGTACAGTATTTATACACGGACTTGTGAAATACTACTGTACAGGATCATGTACTTTTATTGAATTTTACCTTCTTTTTTCAGTTTTTTCAGAACCTTTTCTTCCTGTGGCGTAAAAACATGTTTTTCAAACAGATCCGGTCTTCTTTCATGGGTAATCAGAAGTGACTGCTCAATCCTGTATTCTTCAATCTTTGCATGATGCCCTGATAAAAGGATATCCGGTACCCGATCCCCCTTGTAGTCTGCAGGCTGGGTATACTGCGGGTATTCCAGAAGCCCATTTTCATAGGATTCATCATCTGCACTTCCTTCTGTGATGCTTCCTTTTAATAAACGGATCACAGCATCCATGACGACCATAGATGCAATCTCACCACCGGTCAATACATAATCTCCTATGGAAATCATCTCATCCATATGTTTATTGACTCTGGCATCAATACCTTCATAGTGACCACACAGAATGATCAGATGATCCATTTCGGAATACTGTCTTGCTTTTTTCTGATCAAAGGTTGTTCCAAGTGGAGACATCATGATTGTATGACTGCCTTCCGTTTTCACACTGTCCAATGCATCCAGAATCGGCTGGCATTTCATGACCTGTCCTTTACCACCACCAAACGGACGATCGTCCACATGCCTGTAGTTGTCCGTTGCAAAATCACGGATCTGCACGCATTCCATTTCAACCAGGCCTCTTTCAATTGCTCTGCCGATGATGGAAGTATGCAGAAAGTCATGATACATGTCAGGAAACAGTGTAAGTACTGTAATCTTCATAAAAGACCTTCCTGCATGTTGATCACAATTCTGTTATTGTCCAGGTCAACTTCTTCGATGAATTCATCGATGTATGGAACAAGAAATGATCTGCCGCTGTCCATCACAATACGCATGTTATCCTGAGCACCGTTTGTTTCTTCGATCCCCACTGTAACACCAAGCCTGTTACCATTCTGATCAAATGCTTCCAGATTCTCCAGCTCATCATAGTAATACCCTTCATCCAGTTCTTCTCTCATATCATCTGTAATGAACAGTTCACAGTTTCGATATGGTTCCACCGCATTGATATCCTTCAGTTCTTCAAAGCTGACAAGTGGAAATCCTTTATGAACACGATATGTCTTTACTGTCAATGGAATCATTTCATCACCATGCTTCATCCATACCGTATTACCTTTGGCATATCTTTCATCATCAAAGTCTGAATAGCTGTAGATCTTTGCTTCCCCTTTGATGCCATGTGTATTGATCATCTTTCCGATTCTGATATATTTCATGAATTTCTATTCTCCTGTAACCTGCATTATTATGCCACAACACCCAGTAAAATCAAAAGTCATCATCGATTGAACAGAATTGTCACAATCATGATTCCAATGCCCACAACAGCCAGAACAATTCCTTTAACTGTGGATTCCTTTTTTCCAAATACAGCTGCACCACATCCACCGATTGTGATTACCCATGGTAATGCCACCGCAAACAGTTTTGGCATCGTATTGGTAACTTCCCCATCCACTCCAATCTGAACCGCCACAGTCTGTGGTAATGCCATATAGCTGTATATTGCCAATCCTGCAGCTGCGATACTTAGAATTCCTGCAATTGTTTTTGTTTTCATATATAAGCCCCTTGTTTTCATATATCATATCATTTCCCTGCCAGATACTCATCAATTGCATCATTTCTGCCCATACCAATGTATGGTCCATAACAGCTGTCTTTGAAGATCTGCTTCATCGTATCCAATCATTGCGTAATACGCCGTATCATCGTACATACGATGCAATACTTACCGGGAAAAACTTCATCAGAGAAAAAAGCATCTCCCTTTTACAGGAAATGCTTACCTTCAGTCAATCTGTTCAAATTTGATGCTGATCTTTTTGTTGTCCGTATGAGAAGCAACGGACATGACCTGACGAAGTGCGGAAGCCATGGCACCCTTTCTGCCAATCAGACGTGCAATATCGTCATTCTTTGCATAGACATGCAGAACAACTTCACGTGGATTGGAACTGTCCATTTCTCTGACTTCAAGACTTTCAGGTTCTTCAACCATCGGTCTGACAAGACCAAGAAGGACTTGATCGAGTTCTGCCATAAATTACTTCTTCTCAGCTTTTTTTGCTGCCTTTTCCTCGTGGAATGCCTTCATGACACCAGCTGCGGAAAGGTAGTTACGAACTGTATCAGATGGCTGTGCGCCGTTTCTGAGCCACTTCAGAGCCTTTTCAGAATCGATTGTAACTTCTGCAGGTTCTGTTGTAGGATTTACATAACCTACAACTTCGATGTCTCTACCATCTCTTGGGGAACGTGCATCTGCTGCAACGATACGATATCTAGGAGCCTTCTTGGCACCCATTCTCTTCAGACGAAGTCTAACTGCCATAATTGATAATACCTCTCTTTCAACAGGTATGAGTATAAGACAGTAAAAAACACCTGTCAAGCATTTTTACTTGACAGGTGTATATTTCTTTCAGATCAACGGAAACGTCTTCCCTTTTTCAGCAATTCAACCTGCTTTGTGGCATTTTCAGCCATCCGGTTCAGTGATTCCTCGTTCAGTGTACCGGCACGATTCATTGCACCAAGCGCACCAACTGTCTTTTTCATGCGGTTAAACTGGTTGATGAGACGATTGACATCATCCACTTTTGTACCGGATCCTCTGGCAATACGTTTTTTCATCGTACCACGCAGTTTTTCCGGATGTTCTCTTTCATATTTTGTCATGGACTGAATGATTGCCTTTGTTTTCTTCATGGAGCCATTGGCCTTGCTCTCATCCAGCATATCCGCATATTGTCCCATACCAGGCATCATTTTCATGATACCGCCAAAAGAACCAAGCTTCTGAATCTGTTCAAACTGCTTCAACATGTCATCCAGTGTATACGTTCCGGCAAGCATGCGTTCCGCCAGTTTCTGGTTTTCCTCCATGTCGAGCTTTTCCTGTGCCTGTTCGACAAGAGTGACGATATCACCCATACCAAGAATACGATCGGCCATACGTTCCGGATAGAAGCGGTTCATATCCGAGATCTTTTCACCTTCACCGACGAATTTGATCGGAACACCTGTGATCTTCTTGACGGACAGAACTCCACCACCACGGGAGTCGCCATCAAACTTTGTGACAACAAGACCTGTTAGAGGTAATGCTTCCTGGAACGCCTTTGCAACATTGACAATATCCTGACCTGTCATAGCATCGACTGTCAGCAGGATTTCATCCGGAGTGACGAGTGTATTGATTTCCTTCAACTCGTTCATCAGGGCTTCGTCGATATGCAGTCGACCTGCTGTATCAATGAATACTGTATCAAAACCGTTATTGCGGGCATATTCCATACCTGCTCTGACTGTCTCTAAAGCCGGGTGTTCTGTACCAAGGCTGAAGACCTCACAGCCGATTTCCTGACCGAGGGTTCTGAGCTGATCAATAGCAGCCGGACGGATCACGTCAGCAGCGATCAGCAGTGAATTTCTGTTCTCCTTTGTTTTGAAATAATTAGCGATCTTGGCAACAGATGTTGTTTTACCTGTACCTTGAAGACCGGCAAGCATGATGACTGTAATACCGTTCTGTTTGAAAGTCACGGTTGCATCTTCATCACCAAGCAGTTCAATGATCTGATCGTGTACGATCTTGACAAGCTGTTCCCCTGGTTCAACAGAGCTCAGGACATTCTGTCCTCTTGCTTTTTCTCTGACATCTTCGAGGAACTGTTTTACAATTCTATAATTGACATCGGCTTCCAGCAATGCGACACGCACTTCCTTGAGCATGTCTTCCATATTGGCGTCGGTCAGTGTACCTTTACCAACAACATTGCGCATTGCCTTATTGAGTCTTTCACTTAATGAATCAAAAGCCATGGGTGGTCCTCCTAAAACGTATCTATTCTATCATGAAACAAGGTATATTTACCACTTAAAGACGGAAGGAAGATGATTACCCTTTCAAACATCAGGTGAGGAGAAACAATGGATCAGTGGTAAAAAAACAAGCAGAAAGAGATTTCATGAAGAAACAGATCAGACTGAAGGAAAGTCAAAATGAAGAACCACCCGGGCAGACATCTTCTGCAGAAGAAGAATGTAACAGCGCTGTCATCTGCAGAATGTGGAGGATATCAGAAACCGGCAGGAAGAGATACATGCTCTGCTACAATGATCGGTTGTCCATCCTGCATAATCAGGCGACCTTTCACTGCTACCGGATCACCGGCTTTGCACGTACTGCATGTATCATCAGCGATGCCACGCCATAAGGAGACAGAAAACAGATCTTCCACGAATGATCCATCTGCTTCGGCATATGGCCTGGTACATCGGATTTTCATGGTTGCACGCTGGAACGGACCTGGACGGTCAGATACGGGCATCTGTTCAATATGACCGACAAGAAAACAGGAATTCATAGTAGATAATCCAGGGACCGCTGACATTGCAGATCCCCCTCTCCTTTCTTTGTGTGCTGCTGTATCGAAGTCTACGTGTTGATATCACAGGAGGTTCCTGGTTTTTCCCTCCTGTGATGGTTCCCATGATACAGATCATTCATACACATTTCAAACAGCAGTATTTGCTCAAAATGGTGCATTTTTGCAGATATCTCCTAGGAAAATCTGCTCAAAATGAATGATTTATACAGATTTATATAAAAATGCAGAAAAATGTATTTATTTTCCTGCATCAATATTCAGGGTTATTTCCTGCGTGGATGATCACATGGTGGAATGCAGGAATCAGGCTTCCAGAACATACAGACGGGAAATGAAATCTCCGTTACTGCCGTTGTAGATTTCTCCGTTTTCTCCACTTGTATAATCACTTGTCACAAGTCCTGCCTTCATCAGTTCTCTGCCCTCGATCCATCTTCCATCCATGCTGATGCGGTACTGTTCGTCCGGATTCAGCCCTTTCAGACGGATGCGACGATAACCGACATTGACTTCATTCAATACACGATAATAACCGACAATTGCTGTTTTCTGATCCTGGCTGACACTCATCCACACGGTTTCATTGGATTCAAACGGTGAAGAAAGCCGATAGAATGTACCGTACTGAAATACACTCCTGTATTTTTTCATAAATGTAACCTGCTGTCTGACCTGCTCCAGCTCATCTTCTGTCAGTTTTGACAGATCCAGTTCATATCCAAACGCACCGTAAAACGCCGTGTTCGCTCTTGTGTTGAATGGTGTATTACGGAACACCTGGTGATTCGGCACAGCGGATACATGAGCTCCCATACAGGAAGGAGGATAGACATAGGATGTTCCGTACTGAATTTTCAGTCTTTCCACCGCATCGGAATTATCACTGGTCCAAGCCTGTGGAGCATAATACAGCATACCTGCGTCAAACCTGCCACCACCGCTTGCACATGATTCAAATAGAATATCCGGATACTTCTGTATCAGTCTTTCATACAGATCATAAACACCAAGGATGTACTCATGCATGACTCTTCCCTGCTGTAGACTGCTGTGGCTTCTGGAATATACTTCACTCATCGTTCGGTTCATATCCCATTTGATATAATTGACATCTGCCCCATCCAGTACCTGATCCAGACACTTAAATATATAATCTACAACTTCCTTTCTGGAAAAATCCAGAACATACTGATTTCTGCCATGACATGGCACGTAATCAGGATCTACCATCACCCACTCAGGATGTGTTCTGTACAGATTGGAATCACGGTTCACCATTTCCGGTTCGATCCATAAACCAAACTGCATGCCAAGAGAATGGATTCTCTGTGATAATCCGGAAATGCCATGCGGAAGTTTCTGAAGATTGACATACCAGTCACCAAGTCCTCGATGATCATCATTACGATTTCCAAACCATCCATCATCCAGGACAAACAGTTCAATACCCGCCTGTGCGGCAGTTTCTGCAATTCTTACGATCTTTTCTTCATCAAAATCAAAATAGGTAGCTTCCCAGTTATTGATCAGAATCGGACGCTCTTTCATTCTGTACTTACCACGCACAAGGTGACGATTGAACAATGTATGGAAAGCCTGGCTCATGCCATTCAGACCATCCTCGCTGTAAACATAAACCGCTTCCGGCGTCTCAAAAGATTCACCCTGCTGCAGCGTCCATTCGAAACAGTCCGGATGAATACCGATCTGAACACGGCTGACGTGGTAATTATCCACTTCCACACCAGCCAGAAAACTGCCACTGTACAGAAGTGTAAATCCCATGCATTCTCCCTGCGTTTCCGTGCATTCCTTTCTTTTTAATGCAAGGAATGGATTGAACTGAGCTGAAGAATGACCACGCATGGAGTATACAGATTGAATACCTGGTCGTAAAGGCATGGTTGTTACATGACGCTCCCTGCTCCACGCACCATTCAGCTGTACCATTTCCCATGCATCATCAATCAGATCAACATTACAGCTCATCACACGTTCGATCGTAACTGCTGATGCACCCGCCTGTGTGATGCGTGTATGACGTGCAATGACAGGAAGATCTGAACAGATCGTATAATACAGTGTCAATCTGGTACCGCTGTTCGCATCTTCCAGTTCTACTTCAAGGGATTCCATCTCGTCTGTTGTACTGCACCATATCGCAGGTAATCCATTGATGCCATGTTTTCCTGAATAAATGACATGCGAAATATATCGGAATTCAAAAATATGACTGCCGTTTTCCCTGCGCATGGAACATGCAGGATATCGAAGATCTCCATGCCCGTATAAAGGGTATTCCTGTTTCAGATGTTCCAGAGAAAACAGAAGATTTCCTTCATAAGTACAAGGGGCATTCGCTCTTCTTTTCATCTCGAGCAGTTCACTGTAATCATCCTTGTCCGTCAGTCTGGCTCCATAATACAGTGATCCTGGTGTTCCATTTTCCAGAATCGTAAAAATGTAACTTACCGACGCATTGAACAGGTGAAATGTCCGGGTATTTTCATGATAATGTATTGGCATTGGCTATTCCTCTCTTCATTCAGATCATATGTCAGATTACAGAACAATATTGTAATACAGAATGATCTTTTCTTTACTTCAATGATATCATGCGAAAACATCAACTGAACAGATAAATAATGATGTCACTTCTGAAAGTATCATCCATTTCAGTATTTTCCTGTGGTGTTTCGACTTCCACAGAGTCTGCTCATACAATGATGCATGCTGATAGATTTTTTCCAATACAAAAAAAGACTGCCTGTATTTCTACAAACAGTCCCGTTAAGTTGATCAGCTTCTGCGATATGGAAGAGAAGATTCCATTGCCCAGGATTCCACTTCCTCAATACTGCGTTCCACAAAATCACTGA
>JAEDEK010000041.1 GCA_016293365.1 Bulleidia sp.
ATTCTCATATCCTCATCCGATACGGAATGATGAATCAGAGATATGGCATTGCCGTAAAGTGATTCAACTGTGGCATGGATTACTGTCTGATTTTTCTGATTTCAATGCTCCATTGCTGGCCTACACCGATATTGTATGCTTTCGCAAAGGAACCCTGGTTGATCGCAAGACCGACTCTGTATACAGAATTGATGTAGATAATTGGAGCACCGATTCTTACATCCGCAAAGCTTCTGCCATAGACAACACCATTTTGATAGACAAGGTTATCATGATTGTAGATGCTGACTTCCAGTCGTTCTCCATATTCAGCCTGCAGACTCAGGAATTCTTCACGTGTGATGCTTGTCCAAAGAGAACCGAAGCGGACATCAAGAATATCAACTGCACCCTTGACGGAGTCTGCTGTGATTTCTGTTTCCACAGTCGGCAGTTCAATGATCTCATCTGGATCATAGGATGGACCGACTTCCTCGAATGTGATCTTTCCGGAAGCAAGCTTTGCACCGGTAAAGGCATAGACATCACGACCATGGAATGTATAGCTTGCCTCTGTATTCTTACGGCGGTTTGTTGTTTCAGAGATTTCTCTGACCTCTTCAATGCCGACATACTTTTTGATATGTGTTAGTGTTCCGTTATCCGGTGTGACAATGTACTGTCCTGCCTTTGTTTTCGCTACTGCACTTTTCCGTTTTGAGCCGACTCCCGGGTCAACAACGGAAACAAATACCGTACCGGTTGGCCAGTATTCAATTGTCTGAAACAGACGATAGCTGGCTTCAAAAATATTATATGGCGTGATGTCGTGTGTCAGATGATGAATTCTGATATCGGAATCCACACCGATGGAAACACCTTCCATCGCACTGACTGCACCATCTACCAATCCGAAATCACTCTGAAATACAAGAATGCTGCTCATGCCTTTTTTCTCCTGAATACAACTTTCCATTCCGGTCCAAAGTCGAGATTTTTTTCTTTGCAGAGACTTCCCATCGTAATCGCCATGGAAATCTTCAGCAGTTCATTGTTGTAGATCATGACATCTCCCTTATTCGCCATACCAAAAGATTTATGGAACAGAAGCGTATCATGGAAAGCAACCTCTTCATTGTGATAAACCGTTGTATCAATCATATCCCCATACACAAAGCCAGCTTCTTTGAACTGCTGTAATGTGATATTTGTCCAGAGGTTACCAAAGTTTGGATCATTGATTTCAAAGATTCCTTCTACCGTATCTTCTGTGATGAGCGGTTCGAGAATCTCATGACATCTGATCTCTTCAACAGGATAGGATGGACCAACCTGCTCGTATGTGATGATGCCGGACGCAAGTCTTGCAGCGCAGTAGCCAAACAGGTCACGACCATGGAAGATACTTGTTTCATCTGTTCCCATACCATGCAGACGGTTGATCGTTTCATCAATTTCTCTGACTTCTTCAATACCGACATACTTTTTGACATGTGTTAAAGAACCGTTATCCGGTGTAACAATGTAATAACCATCGGATGTTTTTGCCACGCATGCTCTTCTTGCGGTACCGACACCAGGGTCAACAACAGATACGAAGATTGTTCCCTTTGGCCAGAATTTCATGGACTGATACAGTCTGTAAGATGCAGACCATGTGTCATACTGCGGCAGTTCATGTGTGCCATCGATCAGCTCAAGTGTGCGGTCAACGGATTTGCAGACACCATACATGGCGCATACAGCACCTTCCTTGTATGTAAAGTCTGTCTGGAATACAAGCATTGGCTTATTATAATCAATCATTTTTTACTCTCTCTTTCTATCGATCAGATAAACGGGTTATAGAACAGGCTTTTTGTAACGAAAAAGCGCATGTACATTGTAAACAGGAAGATGGCAAGGCATACACCAATTGACAGCCAGTCATTCTTTCCTAACGGCTTATAGGAAAACCATGTTCTTTTCTTATGTTTTCCATAGCCTCTTAATTCCATGGCATTTGTGATCAGTTCAACGCGATCCAGTGTGGAAAAGATCAGAGGTACAAGAATTCTGACCATGTTCTTCAGTCTTGTCATGACACTTGCCTTTGTGGACATCTCCACACCACGTGCCTGCTGTGCTAAGGAAATGGTATGGTAGTCGCCCTGAACATCCGGGAAGTAACGCAGTGTCAAGGATAGTGCGGAACATGCCTTATAGCTGAGACCGATGTTGTTCAGGCTGCTGGCAAACTCACTTGGATTTGTTGTAAAGAAGAAGATACATCCAAGCGGAATGACGGAAAGATATTTGGAGAACTTTGTCAGCTGATAGAACAGCTGTTCAAGGGTTACCGTATATCTTTCTGTGATCACAAACAGCACATGTTCTGTTCCGTAGATTTCCACACCATAGGTCGGTGAAAACAGGAATGTCAGAAAGAAATTCGTGATGATGAATACGAATACAAACACGAACATGACACGTACCTGTCTGAAGCTGATCTGCGCAACACGGAAAAGAACAATGGACAATACCATGATACCAAGAATGATACGGATATCAAATGTCAGCATGACAGTTGTTGTCAGAAGAAGGAAACAGATCAGCTTTGTCAGTCCGGAGAGCCTGTGAATAAAGGTATCCAGCTGACTGTATGAGAACAGTTTTGTTTTCATCTTGTTTTTTCCTCCCATGCGATAAATGTCTGAATAAAGCCAAGCGCATCTTCAATACCAGCTTTATGCGCCAGAGTATAAAGGCTTGTCTTATTCAGGTTTGCCTCTTTGATCCATTCATCATTGATGAGTACTTCGCTGGCAAGTGTATCGGCAATCTTATGTCCACCCGCAAGAACAATGGCACGCTTTGTATATTCAAGCATCAGATGCATGTCATGGGTGATCATGATAATCGTCTGCCCCTGCTGATTCAGCTGGCGCAGAAAGCCCATGATCTCACTGTAGTGATGGTAATCCTGTCCTGCCGTCGGTTCATCCAGAATGATGATCTTCGGTTCAAGGACAAGAATGGATGCAATGGTTACACGCTTTTTCTGTCCATAGCTGAGGGCGGATACAGGCCAGTCAATAAACGGAGCAAGGCCACAGATGGAAAGTGCCTTTTCAACACGCGGTCGTATTTCTTCTTCACTCAGTCCCTGATTGCGTAAGACAAGGGCCACTTCATCATAGATCTTTGTACAGCAGATCATCTGATTTGGATTCTGCAGAACATAGCCGATGACTTCCCCTCTTTCCTTGATCGACATGTCAGTGATGTTGTGATCTTTCAGGATCAGCTCACCTGAATCCGGCTTTTCAAAACCGACGATGATCTTTGACATAGTGGATTTACCGGCGCCGTTTTTACCGACAATTGCCAGCATTTCATGTTCATATACCGTGAAGCTGACATTTTTGAGAACCGGCACAACACCATCATAGCTGAAGGAAAGATCCTTTACTTCAAGCAACGGATCATGTGCTTCTTCTTTCGGACTGGCAGCTGCCTTTGTATACCAGCTGCGCAGCTTCTCTTCATTGCCAAGCAGATTCAGCTTTTCAATGTTTTCCGCATGCATGTCCGGTGTAATTGTAATACCTGCGTATTTGCAGGCTGTGACATACAACGGTTCACGGATACCATGATCGATCAGAATATTGCTGGCAAGCACTTCATTGGCTGGTGCATCCATCAGAATTCTGCCATCATCCATGACGATGATCCGATCAACATCACGATGCAGAACATCTTCAATTCTGTGTTCAATGATGATGCATGTCTTTCCGGTTTCACGATAGATCTCATCGATCAGCTCGATCGCTTTTTTACCCGTGGCAGGGTCAAGATTGGCTAACGGTTCATCAAACAGAAGGATGTCGACATCATCAACCATGACACCACCCAGTGAAACTCTTTGTTTCTGTCCACCGGAAAGTTCCTGACATGATCTGCCCATGAATTCTTTCATATCTACCATGTCAGCAACCTGATTGACACGTTGCCTCATTTCCTCTAGTGGAATGCAGTCATTTTCCAAAGCAAACGCAATATCCTCACCGACATTGAGTCCGACAAACTGACCATCGGAATCCTGTAATACGGTGCCGATATTCTTGGATAAGGCAAAGATGCTTTCGTTTTTTGTTTCCTTGCCTTTGATTGTAAGACTTCCACTGATTTTGCCTTTGTAGGCAAATGGAATCAGACCATTGAGACAATGGCCAAGAGTACTTTTCCCGCATCCGCTAGGACCGACAATCAGGATTTTTTCTCCTGGCATGATATCGAGATTGATGTCATATAAGGTCGGTTCAGCCTGGGAAAAATACTGAAACGTAAAACTCTTAAAGCTGATAACAGGCTGTTCCATGATTATTCTCCAATAAAGATATTTTACAATGAAAAAAAATGAAGTCCATGACAGACTTCATTGATTTGACAGGAAATATGATTATTTCTTTGTCAGAGAACCTTCCTTTGTCTTTGTCTTTGCATAGATGGAGCATAACAGTCCACCGACAACGCAGGAGCAGATTGCATTCATGACAAATGCGATACCACCCTGTGTGAAGACAAGAGAAACAGGTTCAGCATAAATGACAATGTCAAGAACAGGAGCAACGATGATCCATGCTACGGCATTGGCAACGATGTTCCAGATCAGAAACTGAACAAGATCGAATTCACCCTGTTCAATATCCTTCTTTGCGGTAAGATATGCGATACCGGAAATAGCACCAGCTGTCCCAGATGCGAATACCCAGCTCCACCATGGAGAACCATAGGACAGGAAGTCAGACAGTGCATGACCGATGAAGGCAATCAGACCACCAGCGATCGGACCAAACAGCATTGCGAAGAAACTGGAAATGCCATATGCAATCTGCAGGTTTGTTTCAGGAACTGGTGAAGGAACCTTGACAAACATGAACAGAACCATGAATAATGCACCACCAAGACCAGTTGCGACAATTGTCTTTGTGTTGAATAACGGCTTTTTCATTTTTATTATACCCCCTTATGTACGCCATTGATTATACGCTCATTTCCATCATTATGGCTATGCGAAAATGTGATAACCAAGGCAAAATCAAATATTTTCCCAATGTATGGGGTTACATGATGGAAAGCGCATGATCCATGGACACACAATTTCCATATCGTCCAGCCCAGATCAGCTGTGTCAAAAACTGTACCATATCCTTTCCACTCATGTATTCATTAATAATCTACTTTTGTATTGGCACCATCGGGAATGATCATCATAAACCACAGGCAATACCATTGTGTCAGCTCCATTCCTGTATTCCATGATACAGGAACAGAAATTCCAATATGATATGGATCAGGCAACCGTCAGTAAATGTGGTGTCAGGGAAGGGTATCTGCTTGAGATGACGCAAACTGATACGACTGTATAAAAAAGGCTTCTGCAAATGCAGAAACCTGATTTCAGCCTTCCTTCTGTGTTTTGATGACCTTCATACGGGAGAATTCTTCTCTTTCCTTTTCATCCAGGGAATCGGAAATATTACGGATTTCTTCCGTATATCGTGGAATGACAACATTCTTTAATGCATTGGCACGCTTCTGTGTCTTGGAAATCGCAGTAGCAAGTCTTGCCACGGCATTATCCACTTCCGCCAGTACCATTGTCAGTTCCTTGATCTTCTGAAACTGAATATAGGCATCATCGATCATGGAATTGGATTCTTCCAGAGAATAGACAAGCTCATACTTTTCTTTTGGTGTATAGATGACCTGTGGAATCTCAACACCCATGACAGATCTGTATGTCAGCTGGATTTCCCTTTCCACCGGAACCTGAGAAGCAATATGACTGATGACACCAGCTGAGATATTCGCCTGCTGCAACAGGAAATAGCCGGTACTGTAGGCAGTTTCAATCTGATCCCGAAGATTTTTGACTTCATCGACTAAGCGCATCATTTCGCCAATCAGAATATTACGCTTCCGGTCCATCAGCTCATAGCCATTGCTGGCAAGGCCAAGGGCTTTTTTCCTTTGGATCAGGTTGCCCTTGGTTGCGGCAATCTGCCCTGCCATATTATCTGTCTCCTTCGTTTTTGACAATCAGTTCAATTGTAATCCAGGCATGGTCCGGATTATAGTTGGCTTCAATCAAAGCCGGATCCAGTCGATCCAGAGCTTCTTTTGGAAGTGTTGACAGCAGAGCCCAGCCAAGATTGAGTGTTTCATTCATGGAACGGTTGGCAGTAAAGCTCTGACCGATAAAATACTTTTCAAAGTTACGGCCGAATTCCATATATTTCTGATCCAGTGGGGAAAGTTCTTCTTCACCGATGACTGAAGCAAGAGATCTTGCATCCTGCACCTTTGCATAACATGCAAACAGCTGGTTTGCGATATCCTGGTGGTCCTTTCTTGTATATCCTTCACCGATACCATCCTTCATCAGTCTTGATAATGAGGAGAGGATACCGATCGGTGGATTGATATGGTTCATGAACAGATCACGATCCAGTACAATCTGACCTTCGGTAATATAACCTGTCAGATCCGGTACTGGATGGGTAATATCATCATTCGGCATTGTCAGAATCGGAATCTGTGTAACGGATCCCTTTCCACCTTTGACAATACCTGCTCTTTCATACAGGCATGCAAGGTCGGAATACAGATATCCCGGATATCCTTTACGGGATGGAATTTCTCCATTGGAAGAAGAGAATTCACGTACTGCTTCACAATAGGAAGTCATATCCGTGAGAATGACAAGAACATTCATGCCACACTCATATGCCAGATATTCCGCCGCCGTTAAAGATGTTCTTGGTGTCAGAATTCTTTCGACAATCGGATCATCGGACAGGTTGACATACATGACAACATTATCCATGACACCTGTTTCTTCAAAAGATCTTCTGAACAGATCCGCGACGTCATTCTTGACACCCATAGCCCCAAATACAATACAGAAGTTATCTGCATCTTTACCGGTCAGTTTTGCCTGTCGAACGATCTGAATGGCAAGCTGATCATGTGGAAGTCCAGACCCGGAAAAGATTGGAAGCTTCTGACCACGGATCAGGGTATTCAATCCATCAATGGATGAAATCCCTGTCTGGATGTAGTTTCTTGGGTATTGACGGGATACTGGATTCAGTGGCTGACCATTGACATCCTCAAACTTTTCAGCATAGACAGGTCCAAGTCCATCAATCGGATCACCGACACCATTGAATGTACGACCAAGAATTTCTTTGGAAAGTCCAAGTTCCATCGGATGACCGAGCAGTTGCGTTCTTGTGTTATTGAGGGAAATACCATCGGTTCCCTCAAATACCTGAATAACAGCCTTTTCGCCTTCAATCGCAACAACTCTACCCTTACGGACAGAACCGTCTTTGAGCTGAATCCTGACCATTTCTTCATTGGATACATTCTTGACATGATCCAGGGCTACAAGTGAGCCGTGAATTTCATCGAGTCCAAGTAATTGTACGCTCATATGTAACCTCCATCATAAGATGCTGTCCAAAGCAGCATCAATCATATCATTGTAGCCATCCAGAAGTTCCAGATGATCATTTGGAACATCGAACTTCATCTTGATGACCTTATCGAAAATACCTGTTTTAGCTATCAGAGATACCGGAATATGCTTTTCCACCTTTGTTCTGCATGCACGATTCAGATAGCTGATGACATTCATCATCTTAAACTGCTTTTCCAGAGTCACAGACATATCATCCGGATGGAATGCATTCTGCTGCAGATAACCGACTCTGACAACTCTTGCGATTTCCAGTGTCAGTTTCTGATCTTCCGGTAAAACATCAGAGCCGATCAGCTTAACGACTTCCAGAAGGGAATCTTCTTCATGCAGAAGTTCAACCATTTCATTTCTTAATGTCATGAAGGAACGGCTGACATGTTCTCCATACCAGGAAGAAAGATCATCCAGGTATTCGGAAGAACTCAGATTCCAGTTGACGGCTGCATAATGTCTTGCATAGGCAAGGTTTTTATCCAGAGCCCAGAAACATCTGACAAATCTTCTTGTATTCTGAGTAACCGGCTCAGAGAAGTCACCACCCTGTGGTGATACTGCTCCGATCAAAGATACAGACCCATCCATCCCAGACTTTGTTTCGCCATAGCCTGCACGCTCATAAAACTGCGCGATACGGGATGGCAGATATGCAGGGAATCCTTCTTCTGCCGGCATTTCTTCCAGTCTTCCGGAAATTTCACGCAATGCTTCCGCCCAGCGTGATGTGGAGTCAGCCATCAAAGCGACATGATATCCCATATCACGATAGTATTCCGCAATCGTAACACCTGTATAGATGGATGCTTCACGTGCCGCGACCGGCATGTTGGATGTATTGGCAATCAATACGGTACGATCCAGAAGGGAATTTCCTGTCCTTGGATCCTTCAGTTCACCAAATTCCTCCAATACCTGTGTCATTTCATTACCACGTTCCCCACAGCCGACATAGATAATGATATCTGCATCGCAGAACTTTGCGATCGAATGCTGCATCATTGTCTTACCTGCCCCAAATCCTCCAGGTAAAGCTGCTGAGCCACCCTTGGCAATCGGGAACATTGTATCCAGTACCCTCTGGCCTGTGATTAACGGCATGAATAATGGCTTTCTCGTTCCAATCGGACGAGGGACACGAACCGGCCACTGCTGTTTTAATGTGATCGGATGCTGTTGTCCTGTTACATCATCTCTGACCGTAATGATCGTATCATTTACGGTATACGCGCCATCTTCCACGGTTTCCACAACTGTACCATTGATACCGATTGGAATCAGGGAACGATGCTGAATGGTTTTTGTTTCAGGACATGTTGCGAAAATCTGTCCTTCATGAACATGATCCCCTTTTTTCACAACAACCGTAACATCCCACTTTGCTTCTTCATC
Source organism: Bulleidia sp. (assembly GCA_016293365.1). Classification (GTDB taxonomy): domain Bacteria; phylum Bacillota_I; class Bacilli_A; order Erysipelotrichales; family Erysipelotrichaceae; genus Bulleidia. The sequence goes on from JAEDEK010000041.1 coordinate 8,897, forward strand.
CAATGAAGGAACACTTTTTCCTTCCTTAATGAAGGCACCCTGCATTTGTTCAATCTTCAGTAATGGTCGTTCAATACCATCATAGATATTCTTCAGCATGCCAGGACCCAGCGTTGCATTTAATAATGCCCCTGTACCGATCACAGGTTCACCAGGTCTAAGACCTGTTGTTGATTCATATACCTGAATGACCGTACGCTCCGTATTGATCCGGATGACTTCACCAAGCAGCTTTTTTTCACCAACGTATACCATTTCACGCATGGAAAAGGAACGTGAATCACGGACTGTCACAACAGGTCCGTTAATCGAGTAAATCACATCACTCATGGCAATCCTCCCTTTCCATGATTCTGAAGGAAGAGTGAGAAGCAAACCATTCCATCTGTTCTTCACACTTTTCATCCAAAGAACAGCTGAATTCCATACGGTTTTCCTCATCTACATAACGAAACCCACCCAGTGGCATGAATGCCGTCTTCACTTCATTTTCATAACCTGCTTTTTTCAGCATTTTTTCCATTGTGCTGACATCTTCTTCGCGCACTTCAAAGATTCCGGATGGCCTAACCTGTAATCCACCCAGTCCCTGCTGCATATATGTCAGATAGGTATCAGACTTTGAAAAATCCAGAACCTGCTTTCTGACAAGATTGAACAGTTCTCCGGTATAATGAGCACGCAGTTCAATCAGTTTCTTTTTCACATCCAGACGGTCTCTGGAAGATCTTGTCGCAGCGTAGGTGCGGATCTCTTTCAGCTCCCCTTCCAGATACGCTGCCTTATCTTTTTCAAGGCCTTCACGGAAGAAGTTGATCTGATCATTCAATAACAGATCCTTTTCATGATTGAGCATTTCCTCAACCAGATCTGCATTGGATCGAACATCTTCATCAATTGCCCTGATCAGTTTTTCCTGTAATTCCTTCAAATTCGCTCACCTCACAGCTTCACTCCGATGGCTTCGGAAATACATCTGTTCATTGCTTCACCGATGTTGCCGGAACCATGACGGTCAGGAATCTCAACAATCAGAGGTCTGGCAAGATTCATCTTATAATCCAGGACGATATCGCTGACCTCTTCAATCGCCTTTGTTGTCATCAGGATCATCGCAATGTCTTCCGTCTGGATCAGTGTATCAAGACGGGCTGCGATTTCTTCACGTCCTTTGACAACCTCTCCTTCAATACCCGCTAAGCGCATGCCCATAACGGTATCGGTATTGTCACTGATGACGTATGCTCTCATAGATTAAAGTGCATTCAGAATCAGAATGGCGATCAGCAGACCATAAATGGCACAACCTTCACCCAGGGCTACGAAAATGATGGCACGACCGAAGTTGTCAGAGTTTTCAGAGATAGCACCAAGAGCTGCTGGAGCAGACTTGGCAACTGCCCAACCGGCAGAGATACAGGAGCATCCGACTGCGATGGCCGCAGCAAGGAAACCAAGCCCTCTGGAACTGTCCACAGCTGCTGCTTCCGTTCCTTCCGCCATAACAGCAATTCTTCCAACACCGACAATCATCATGACAAGGAATGTACCTGTAAACAGGCAGATCTGTGCCATAAGTCTTGTCTTTGGGGAATACTTTTTCATTGCACCGGAACATACAAGTGCTAATGGAGCTACGATCAGAACGACTGCGATGAGTGGTAATAACATTTCAGAAACAGTTAACATTTTATTTTTTCTCCTTTGGATATTTCCGAATTTTCTATCAGTTCAGCTTTTCAGCTGTCATTGCTTTAAAAGGGATGCCGCCCGCATCATAATAACGGGAGAACATTTCATAGTATTCAAGACGCAGCGTCTGAATACCGACGATCAGACCTTCCAGTACCATAACAAAGATGTTACCGAAGATCATGACGGGAATACCTGCATTGCCTGTCATTTCAACAAGGGTTGTCACAACAAGCATCATACCTGCATGGGACAGAACAAATCCTCCGACACGCAGATAGGACATGGAGTTTGTGACAAAGGTCAGCAGTACATCAATCAGTTCAAAAATGGACTGCATGATATAACCACCCCATCCTTCCTTAGGGGTAACCGGCTCATGCTCCACAAGTGCCGTTAACGGTTCCTTCATCACAAAGCAGATGATCGGAAGAACAATACATAAACCGATTGTGACAGGATTGATGACATTGATCTGGAAGATCATTGTCGCAACAATACCGGTAATAATGGATCCATAGAATACAAATCCGGCAATACCGTTCTGTGAGAAGATGGCTTCTCCCTTTTCGTTATGCCTGAATCGGTTGACGATATTGAGCAGCTGCGTCATCAGAATCAGAACTGCACCAATCGCTACGGCACCGATCAGAATCGTCATTGTACTGGAGCTGTCCATGACTTCAAACAGTTTTTCATGCACACCAAACAGCTTCTGATGTATCGGATTCAACAGTGTCTCATTACCGAAAGTGGAACCGAACAGGAAGCCGAAGATCATGGATGTGATGCCGACTCTGCCGATGATACCAAACAACTGTCCCTTCTTTTCCAGTGCCAGTCCCAGGATGGTCAATACAAGTCCCTGACCAAGATCACCGAACATGATACCGAATAACAGGCAGTACGTTACAGCCATAAAGCATGTCGGGTCAAAGTTGCCGTATTTTGGTACACCATACATTCCAAGGAACATTTCAAACGGTCTTACCACCCAGTTGTTTTTCAGCATGGTCGGACATTCCAGATCCACTTCAGATGGATCCTTGACTTCCAGTGTTACCGGAAGGCCTTCAAATACCTTTCTGTATGCTTCAACATCCTTTTCCTGTACAAAGCCTGACATCACATAGCGGTCCTCAAACATTGCCGCATATGGATGCAGACGATAGAGTCTGTCCTGATTCATGCAGTAGGTATAGACATCATCAATTTCACCATGGTGTTCCGTCAACTCACGATCAATATCCACAGTTGGAATGTCAATCGGTTCAAAGGCAAGATCACGGAAGATCTTGTTTGTTCTTTCCACATAGGAATCGGATGTAACATACACAATCCAGATGTAATGTGAGTTTTCATAGAGTCTGTGCTGGATGAAGATATCATCACGGTACATGTACAGTTTTTCAAAGCTTTCACGCGGCAGTCTTCCAAACCGGAAGTTCAGATACCGACAGTTGTGAATTCTTTCAAAACCAAGTACGGACAGTTCTTTGAGGGCTTTCTGGTCTTCTGGAGTCAGAATGACCTTGCGCGCATCAGTCGTCAGACCAAACAGATCATTCATACGAATAATGAAATCCTCGATCTGCTGGCATGTGTATTCTCTGTCCGAGGTCTTTTTTTCCTGAATTGTGTAATTCAGGCTGTGTGCAATGTTTGAAAGTGTCTGGCAGTACCCTGCATATGGATCTTCATCATTGATCAGCTTTCCTGCATTGTCTTCATTGACGATTTTTGAAGCAGGTTCACAATGAATCAGCCCAGAAGACACGCCGGAAGTCAGCATCTGATTGACATGTGCTTCATCCGTAGCGGCACTGACAAATTTCATTTTTACAATTGCCATGAATACCCCTTTCTCCCCTAATAGATCAGCAGTCCCGCGATACGGTCAGGACTGACCTTATAACGGACACCTTCAATGATTGTAATGATGTTGTTGATTTCCATATCGGAAAGATACAGATAACTCATCAATACAAGCGTCGGTTCCGTTTCGTATTCAATGAATGTGTGATACATGTTATAGGAAATCTGCTGGATGAAATGCTCAATGCTTGTAAATGTAATATCCTTCGCATAACCTCTGTATTTCTTCCGGATGGCTTCCAGCACTTCCTGCGATGTACTGTTTTCAATCATCTCATGCAGCTGTTTTTTCGAAAAATGCATCTGATATGGCAGAAGCAGTTCTTCGATCTTTTCTGCGGTTGTCGAAAAATCTTTTTTCAGACGGTAGATGATGGAAAGATTCATCAGTTCCGCCCTCTGGCAGATGATCTGTTTCATCTTTTCTCCATCTTCGCTTTTTCCATATAACCCGATTGCTTCAAAGATCTTTTCGAAGATCAGCAGTTCCATATCATGTTCGAGTGAAAGATAATCCAGTTCTTCAATCTTTTCATGTCTGTACCGCGCCAGAATGGATCTGTATGGCGTTTCAGACAGGAACTGAATCAGTTCTCCATAGTCATTGATTTCCACAAGGTGTCTGACATCAAATGAAAAATACTTTGCGGAAAATAACGGCATCGAAGCAATCATATCATCACGGATGTTTTCATCCGGATTCATGATGTATCTGACACAGCTGAGAATCATGGTGATTTCCGACTTCATTGAAAAAGTCGAAATGAATGACATATCACTTTCACCGGAATAGCGCATCAGTTTTTTCAGTCTGATGTAGATGTCCTTACGCAACAGAGATTCCAGGTGCTGACGATGAATAGCACGTTCATTGATGCCGGACAGCACTTCCGCAAACATTGTTTCGTTTTTCAGATGTGCAGCAATTTCACCGATATCTCTTTTCTGCATCAGCTGATAGTAGTCATCATCCTTCAGCCTTTTCCCAAACATCGCACGAGCCTTGACTGTAAGTGCAAGATCACTGCTCATAGTTACGACTCCTGATCTGAAAGTGCGGTGATACGCCTTACAAGCTGATTACACCACTCATCTTTATGATCCCGATACTGTTTACCAAGATCCGCAGAAGCTGAGGCAAAGTATGCTTCATTGGCTCTGCTTTCTTCCTGTATCTTTGCATCCAGCTGTGCCTTTGTTTCTGATATGATACGGGATGTTTCCTGCGCCACTTCATCACGCATTTTCTGCTTGATGATTTCAGCTTCATCCTTCAGCTGTTTTCTCTGTGCATGATGTCTTTCAATACGTGCACATGTTTTTTCATCTGTTTCAATCAGATGTTGTATTGCTTTCAATTCCATGAGAAAACCCTTTCTATTTGTACCATTTTAGTACGATGTTTCAAAATGTAAAGTTTGTCTGTTTTTTCACACACTTTGCCATAGATGTATTCATTTTCTATACATTTTTTCATTGAACTCGTGTAGAATGATACCGTTATGAATAAAATGATTGAACTGTTTTTAAATAAGACGGCTCTTGTCGTCTATGTGATCTGTACATGTTGTGGTCTGTTGTATGGTGCTTTATTTCCACCATTCTATCTGCACTTTCTGGATGGAATGACAATCAGCGGATTTCTGTTCCTTGCAGCAGCCATTGTCCGTTATTCCTGGATCTGCGGAGACTTTACATTCTTTTCCTGGAGACCAAAACGACACAACAGAAAACATGGCATACCGGATTATGAACAGGATCCGACACGCGGCATGTCCTACACGGAATACAGAAATGCAATCCGTGAAGAAAGAAAGGACATGAAGAATCCTTATATGGCTTCTTCCCTGCTCATCCTTGTTGTATCACTGATTCTTTCACTGCTTTACTGACCTCCATCTGAATATGGAGGTTTTTTTTTACAGTCAACTGCCCGGCAATG
>JAEDEK010000194.1 GCA_016293365.1 Bulleidia sp.
TTTTCAGATTTTCTTCTGTAAAGTCTTCTCCAAGTGAACGGAACCGGATAAACCGCTTTTGCTCTTTTCCACAGATTGCTGTGTGTTTCCCACGCTTAATCCCATATCCTTCTGCATGTAATAGTTTGAGAAGTTCTTCAAAATCAGCTGGCTTCTGATCCAAACATTTCAGAATATCTTCTCGGATAATGTCCCTCATGCTTACACGGTCCGGGTACTTGGTCCGTTTCTGTCTTTCACTCGGTTTTACCTTTGGAATGATAGAAAGACCATGCTCCAGACAGATAATGTCACTGAGTCTCTGCAACGCAATTCCTGAAAACCAGAAATCCCTAAACTTCCTGTCGCACTCCAGATTGGTGGAATTGAAAATGATATGATTGTGGATATGAGCTCTGTCTACATGGGTTGCAACAATAAATGCATGATTCCCTTTCGTGAATCTCATACCGGTTTCATATCCGACTTCGTTTGCCTCTTCGGGTGTAATCTCTCCCGGTTTGAAAGACTGGCGAATCTGATAAGCAATTACATCTCCCTTGGGCCGCCGCCATGTTTTATGAAGGTATTCTTTTTTTGCCTGTGCAAATTCCAGATCAACAAGCTCCGGGTTGCATTGATAGGAAGAAATATATTTACCTTCATCTGTCTTATCTCCGTTCATTGCATAATCAGTTCTGTCTTTCAGACACTGCATCACACTCCGGCCTTTGTTCTGATGCATTGCTATCAGTTTTGTTGCCGCCATTCTCTCACCTGCCTTACATAATTGCTGTCAGTCTGTCCAGTACTTTTCTCATTTCCTGCAAAATCTCTTTCTGATTTGTTTTCAGTTCTTCAATATCCTCATTGTAAATGCTGCCCGTCTCATTTGCTTTCTTCGCGTATTGGTTCAGGTTGTTCCCGGATATCTGTAACAAACGAAGAATCTCTTTTAGATCAGAAAGATCCATCACAATCACATATCCATGAAGCGCCATTCTGACCAGATAGGCAGTGAGGCTGGAAATCCCAGCCTCTTCCATGCGCTCATGAATCTTCTTAAGTTCATCCGCAGTCACTCTTAACTCAATTCGTTTTGATCTCTCTACCATCCCTGAAACTCCCTTTCAAAGCAGCATCCGGGAATTGTTTTTCTCTCAGGAACCGGTGCTGGTGGCTGCACCTGCTTACTCTGTTCCTTTAATTTCTCCAGCACCGACTTTTTATCATCAGAAACAATCTCTAATGTTCCAACTGCCGGCTCAACCTTCACATTGTTAATCACTCCGTCAAAGTTATTGTCATTCTGCTCCACCATATCCTCAATACCGCGCATGGGATTTCTGCTGATGGAAGGACTGGCACCGGCCGTCTCTTCCGGATCACATCCGCCTCCTTCTGATATTTCCACTTCATACTCTCCATGTACTTCATCCCACTTCTTAATTTTTCTTTCCTTTGGTTTTTCCATGCTTTGCATCTCCCTTCTCAAAATTCAGTTCAAATACTGCTCTCTGGTTTTCATCAAACTTCATGACAACCGTAGTGTCATAGGTATTTCCAGTCTTCTTGGACTTACATCCTTTCAGAGGAACTTTTCCATCAGAAAGAAGCTTTGATGCAATCTGCTTTGTCATCTTCTTTCCAAGTGCTTCAAAGAATTTGTTCTGCTTCCAGAGTACGAAATTGCATTCCCTGCTTTCACAGGAATATCCCTTCTGTCTCTCGACTACATGCTGACCACAACAAGGGCAGATTCCGATTTCTTCAAGTACTGGATGCATAAGCACCTCAGCATCTTCAATAATCTTATATGTCTTTACCAGATCAGTAATCATCTCTTCAATCTCATTCATAAACTCTGAATCCTGATAAATTCCCTTCTCAACATCCAGAAGTTTCTGTTCCCATTCTGCTGTCATGGATGGGGACTGAATCTGTTCTGGCATAACCGTAATCAGTGCAACTCCTTTATGTGTAGGAAAAAGAGATTTTGTTTTTCCGCTTCCCTTTCGTTCCACAAAACCAATTCGCACCAGTTTTTCAATGGTAGCTGCCCTTGTTGCAGATGTTCCTATTCCTTTGCGTTCCACTTCATCCGGCATCTCATCCGCGCCGGCTCGCTCCATGGCAGAAAGTAGACTGTCCTCTGTAAAATGCTTCTTTGGTGTTGTCTTTCCTTCTTCCATCTTAGGATTCTGTAATGGATATGATTTTCCACTGGTCAGGGCTGCAATACATGCAAGCATATCAGCGTTCCCACTTTTGTCTTCGTTCTCTGTTTCGGAATCTGTGCTTTCCTCACTGCTTCCCATAATCCATTCCTGAATATCTCTCCATCCCTTTTCCCTGATATTTTTAGCCTTAGCCTTGAATACCGTGTCTGCACAGGTAAATTCCACATCCACTTCATTTCTCACTGCCGGATCTCCAAGGGCAGCTAACAGTCTGGCTGTAATCAGGCTTAACACCTTCTGTTCCCCAGATGGGAGTTCTCCAAAAGCTGCTTCTGCCACATTGACAGTCGGAATGATTGCATGGTGGTCACTGAC
>JAEDEK010000042.1 GCA_016293365.1 Bulleidia sp.
TGCTGCATAACTGATAAAGAGGAGACAATGAAATGGCGGATACAGGATTATTTCATTGTGCTTACTGCTTTTGTCATGCTATGTATCCTAATTACGATGTCAATGGTTAATCATACAATAACAGTAACATTGTATGGTTTTGAACAGATCTGTGACTATAACATGCGAGAGGCATTGTATCAGATCCCCTACATAGGTGGTCTTCAGGGGAGGTATTATGTTCCGTTCCTTATGCTGCCGTTTATGCTGTTGCCACAGACAATCACTGTCCATAGTATGAGAAATAAAAGAATATTAAGAGTTATCAGTATTCTATTTTTCCTGTGTGTGGCAGTATATATTTCGTATCTGCTTTTGAATAGATACTGGATTGTATAAAATCTAATTGAAAGTAGCTATCGTAATTCAGTATCAATGCGGAGTTGAGGTGATTAATATGAATGAAAAAATAATAAAAATGATGAATAGAGTGAGTGGGCTGTTCTATCATATTGATGTTTTTCTTCAGAATCAGGATGTATTTGTTCTAAAGGGCTGGCTGTTTTCGAAAAGGGCAAAAATCACTGATTTACATTTTCTGATTCAGGATGATAAAGGGAAATACTATGTATTAAAGGGCAATTACAGAATCAGAAGAGCAGATGTTTCAAGTGCATTTCATACCAGCAGTGCGGAGAAAAGTGGTTTTTATGTATCGGCAATTGTTGAAAACTGCCTCTCATATAAAGTATGGTTGCTGTACAAAAGAAATGGCCTGAATAAAAAGATCTATGTAGGTACTATTGAAAATGAAGATGCAGTAACTAATAAAGAGGCAGTAATAACAGAGATTCAGCAGGATGAACTCGGGTTTGATCTCCAGCGTTTTACTGCAAAACAGAACGAATATACATACAGTTTTCCACAGGAGTATTATTCGGAATGTATTGATCTGATCATTCCTGTTTATAATGGATACAGGTTTTTCGATAGACTTTTTTCCACGATTACACATACAGGTATGAAATACAGAATGATTATCATTGATGATAAGAGTCCTGATGAAAGAGTATTTTCTTATCTTCAGAAATATGCGGAAGGAAAAGACAATGTAATTCTGCTTCAGAATGAAGAGAATCTTGGGTTTGTCAAGACGGTTAACCGTGGATTAAGCATAGCTTCCAATCATGTTGCATTGATAAACACAGATATTGAACTTCCTGAAGAGTGGTTGGAAAGACTGATGCTTCCGATTCTGAAAGATGGATCCATAGCATCTACAACTCCATATACGACCTGTGGAACAATCTGCAGTTTCCCTGATTTTCTGAAAGATAATTCACTGTTCCTCGGATTGAGCGTGGATGAAATTGACTCCTGCTTCAAAAAGATCAAACCACCATATACGGCAATGCCAACAGGTGTTGGCTTCTGTATGGGGATGAATAAAAATGTGTTGCAGGAAATCGGTGATCTGGATGCGGAAACCTTTGGCAAGGGATATGCGGAAGAAAATGACTGGTGTCAGAGAGCAATTGAAGCCGGTTATAGAAATGTTCAGGTTGAAAACCTTTTTGTATTCCATAATCATGGTGGTAGTTTCCCGAGTGAAGAAAAGAAGCGTCTGATTGCTGAACATGAGAAACTTCTTCTGAAAAAGCATCCTGGATATAACAGAGATGTAGCTAATTTCTGCTCTATCGATCCAAATAAACAGCTTCGACAGTTCATTGAATTGAATATTCTGCAGAAGTATAACCGGGCACATACAATCCTTGCATTAGATCATGCTTTAGGTGGCGGAGCGTCAAATTACCTGATCAAACAGAAAAATGAGAATCTGGATAAAGGAAATCATTTTATCATTGTCCGTTTTAATACGATAAATGATCTTTTTGAGATTGAGTACAGTTTTGAAAGCAGAACCATCCGGGCATATGCAGCAATGGATACTGGATTGATGAATATCATTTCATATTTCAATGTGGACGAAATCTGGATTAATGAACTGGTAAGCTATCTGAATCTTTTTGATGTCTTGCGTCAATTGACAGATTATTCCTTATCTAACAGTATTCCTGTTCGAATGTTATTCCATGATTACTATGCAGTCTGTCCGACAATTAATTTATTAAATGATCAGAACAGATTCTGTGGTGTTCCATGTATTTCAGATTGTGAAAAATGTATTTCCAGAACAACTATGAAGCAGACAATGGGGTTTGACTCCATGACGCAATGGAGACAGGAGTGGAAAGCCTTTTTGAGGAGCTGTTCTGAGGTGGTGTTCTTTTCTGAAAGTACAAAAGAACTGGCTGAGCGTGCTTATGGGGAACTGCCTAATTCAAAAATCATTCCTCACCAGATCAGTTATATTCCAAAGGTAGAAAAGAAAAACAAGACAACAGAATCTATAAATATCGGGTTACTTGGTGTTTTATCAAAGCATAAAGGAGAAGAAATTGTCAAAGATCTTCTCAAAGAGATAGATTCAAGAAAACTGGATATCAATCTGAAACTGATCGGGTATGCAGAGGATATCAGAAATGGGCGTCATTTCTATCAGACAGGGTCTTATACCAGAAACAGTATTCCATCTCTTGCATTGATGAATGATATTGATGTATTTCTGATTCCTTCCATATGGCCGGAGACATTTTCCTATACTAGTGAAGAAATCATGAAAATGGGTTTCCCGTTGATGTGTTTTGATATGGGTGCACCGGCAGAAAGAACAAAGAAATATGAAAAGGGAATCATCATACCTGAGGTATCGGCGGAATCGATTCTTGACACACTGATGAATCATCCGATTGTCAGTCAGATCAAACAGATGCCGATTAACAGGAGCAGGGTTCTGTTTGTGGTGGAAGATGTTACTTTCTCTTCAAGATATCGCGTTGATCATCTGCGTGAACAGCTGATTCTGCGCGGAATTGCATCTGATTGTGTATCTCAGGAAAATATTGGAAAACAGAATCTGGATAACTATGTATCCGTTGTTGTGTACAGATCCACAGCTGTGTCAACGATAGAAGCATTGAAAAAAGAGGCTGAAACAAGAAATATTCCTGTTTATTATGATATTGATGATTTCATTTTTGATTTCAATGCAATCAGGAATCTGGAATTTCTGAATGGCGATGAGTACAAAAACTTTGATCAGTACTGTTATAACATCAGAAATACAATGGAGTTGTGTGACGGTTACATTACTTCAACCTTCGCTCTGCAGCGAGAGATACAAAGAGCATTTCCTGATAGGCCTGTAGTGATTAACAGAAATGTTGCCAGCCTTGAGATGAAGGCATTGTCAATTGCTGAAATCAATCCGAAGAAAACATCAGATATTGTAATCGGTTATTTCAGTGGGACAAAAACACATAATGCAGATTTTGAAAGCATTAAGGATGTACTGATCGAACTGATGAAACAGTATGCGGATGTCAGACTTCTGGTAGGTGGTCAGCTTACGATGCCGGAAGAATTCAATGATTTCGGTGATCGTATCCAGAAATTTGATTTTGTTGACTGGCGTCAGCTTCCAAGGTTGATCCGGCGCGCGGATATCAATCTGATGCCATTGGAAGATTCGGTATTCCATGCATGTAAATCTGAGAATAAATGGATGGAAGCCGGTCTTGTATGTGTTCCGACGATTGCAAGTTCAAATGAAGAACTTGACAGAATCATCGAAGATGGAAAAGATGGATTCCTATGTCATAATACGGAAGAATGGAAAAACAAACTTGAGTTATTGATCAAAGACAGAAATTTGAGAGAAACAATGGCTTGCGAAGTTCACGAAAGAGTTCTGTCACAGTACACAACAGAAAATGTTGAAGATGCTGTTCTGGATTTGCTGGAAACAAAGCAAACCAGCCATAACCCATTATGAATATCACTTTCAATCAGAAGACTTACAGATGGATGATAACAGCTGAATGTGTGATGGCTGCAGTTGGAACAGTCTTCATATTGGTTCATCACACCTCATGCAGCTGGATGATTCTGTCATTGCTGCTGATCAGCTCAGCATTGAATATATGGATATGCAGGAAATGTGAGTTGATCCGCAGATCCGTATTATGGCACGCTATCCAGATGACACAGACAGGAATATTTCTGTTTCTGGATCAGCAATTTGCGGTCCTGACATTCTATTCCGGTGTTTCAGTCTTGTTGGAATGTCTTCTTTTCGGCTCGACTCTTGTCTGTTATTATGGGGCAATTATCAGAAAATGGCGCGTAGAGACTCTGTTTCTGACAATTGCCATCCCATATGGAGTCTTTATGAGCCTTTCATTACCTGTCAAAAGCGTACCGGATGAAATAGCGCATATATATACTTCATATCATATGGCAGATCATATGCTTCAGATTGAAGATACAGATGACAATTCATTCTCAATCAGACAGCAGGACTGGGTATTCCTGAGCGCACCGATCGAATATGAAAACAGCAAGGAGTTGATGAATGAAATCTACAAAGCCGCTCTTGCCGAATCATATGAATCAGTGATTGAGCAGGATGCAGAAGTCTGTCTGAATGGAAATGAAGTTGCATACGTATTATCTGCAGCAGGTATTGCCGCAGGTCAGTTATTGAACTGGAATGCCTTCTGGACATTGAATGCTGGGCGTATGATGAACTTACTGCAGTATGTTCTGCTGATATATCTGGCGATAAAAGTGATGCCATCGTTAAAACTTGTACCTTTTACGGTTTCTTTGCTTCCGATGGCTATGCAGCAGGGAATGTCCTATTCATATGACAGCCTTGTTATTGGACTTTCGATATTTACTGTCTGTGGAGCATACGGATTAAAACGATGCCTGTCTTCAGATCGGAAAAAGTCAGTGATGTATGGATCATTACTGATCCTGTCAGGTCTGGTTTTAAGTTCCATGAAAAGCCACAGTTATATTTTTGTGGCAATCGTACCGTTGATTGTCCTGCTTTCAGATAACAGATTATTCCGCAGAATTCTTGTCTGGATTTTGAGGGTTATGATTGCCTGTGTTCTGATTTTTGCAGTTTATATGGTAGTGGATGTGCTGTTTGATATCAAACCGTTATTCTCCGTACCGGTAAATCCTATCGCATGGCAGGACGGAGCACAGGGATACACAATTCAGTATTTCCTCAATGAACCGTTTGATCTTCTGCTTGTATATGCTCGAACAGTGGTTGTGTATACACACTTTTATATCCGTTCTGCAATCAGCGATTATCTGGCCTGGCTCAGTATCCGTACACCACTGGTATTCGTTCCTCTATTTCTGTTATTCTGCTTTGCTGCAGCAAGAGAGGAAAAAACAGATTATATCAATCAGACGGAAAAAAGATATTATATCGTGATGGCTATGATTACCGTTGCGTCTATTGTCATGGGACTGTTGCTGGCATGGACACCTGTAGGAACCGGGGTTTCATTAGGTGTTCAGGGCAGATATTTTCTTCCATTATTTGTTCCGTTCTTCCTTGTATTTAACAAAGGCGCAAGCAGGTTTCAGGGATGCGGAAAATACCTGCCGGCTGCATATGCACTGACATTGATGGTGTTCTCAATCTGTCTGATTACCCGTTTCTAATGTGTGAAGTCTATGTGATTTTTCGAGTTTTTCATGGACTTCACTTTTTAATATCTGTTTTTTCGAGTAAACTTGATGATGTATTTTCAAAGAGGAGTTCCTATGCCAACTGGAAAAAGAAAAAAGAAAAAAACAAAAGTCAATACTATTCTGTTGTGTGTCATGCTGGCAGTAATGGCCGTCAGTGCGGGTGCACTTGGATGGAATATGTATAAAATCAACAGCAGTGCTGAAGACACTGACAATGATATAAAAGAAGATAAAGAGGATAAGCCATCCGATTCAATGTACAGTATTGGAAAAGATCCGATCAGTATTGGAAAAACATATTTTGAAGAATTGAACAAAGCAGTTGACTCCGGCGATCATGTGCAGATTTCCAGTGCACTGGTTAAATGCTTTGTGACGGAATATTATACCTGGACAAATAAGCAGGGAAACTTTGATATTGGTGGAATTCAATATATTTTCACCGATAGACAGAGTGATTTTGCAAGTTATACAAGAAACGACTATTATGCAGATATGGATCTGTATATTTCTCAGCTTGGGTCAAAAAATCTGATGCAAGTATCGGAAGTTACTGTTACAGATGCAGTTGAAAGTGAGGACATGGTTGTTCTGAATGCAGCTGGGGAAGAGGTCACATATCCATGTGTTACAGTTACTGCGCAATGGTCTTATGAATCCTGCTCAATGGATCTGAGTGCTGCTCAGACCGGTGGTGTATTTCAGGTTGTGAATCACGACGGCAGAATGGAAATTGCATCCATTCAGTAATGAAGAGGAGACAGTCAGATGAATGATTTAGAAAATACAGAAAAGATACCGGTACTGGATGAGAAAAAAACATCAAAAAAGAAACCTAAGAGAAGACCGAAGGTGGGCTGGAATATTTTTCTGACAGTTCTCGCTGTGGTTGTAAATATTCTGTTTATTGTTGAAGTATTCTATGTGACTAAGTATTCAGCACTGAGTACTGGGGTCTTCATGATCATCAATGCTGTAATGCTTGCAGTACTGCTGATTCTGGATGGACTGGTATTTTTCTCGATCCGTCTCAGAAACCTGACTCTGGTATTGATAGCGAGCTGTCTATTGATTACAGGAGCGGGAGCGGGATCTTATGCAGCATATGTACTGCTACGTGTTGATAAGAGTGTAAATGACATTACGACCTCCTCATATACCAAAACGGTGAATACAGCTCTTGTTGTATATGGAAAAGGAACAGGGAAAGAAGTCAGAGAACTGGCAGATATTTCCGGTGCAATCGTTGGATATGCCAATGGTACCGGTCCTGCGGAAGTTGCTGAAGACTATCTGGCGGAAGCAGGTATTGTACCGGAATATAAAAGCTACAATGATTATGCATCTGTGTTTAATGCCCTGATCTCTTCAGAGATCGATGTAGCAGTATTGCCTGGCTCCTACAAGAGTATGCTCAATACAGATGAAGCAATTGCTTCCTACTTTGAGGATACAAGCGTGATTGAATCCTTCACAGCCGATGTAAAGGCAGAGAGTGTTGTCAGTGCAGATAAGGATCTGACAAAAGCACCATTTACAGTACTTCTGACTGGTGAAAACCAGGGACTGGCAGATACAATCATGATTGTTACGGTTAATCCGATCAGTATGAGAATTACAATGACCTCCATAGCGCGAGATTCCTATGTGCCGATTGCATGTTACTATGGTGGTAAATCAAAGATCAATGCCGCTCATACAGTCAGTGAAGAATGTATGGTTGCTACAGTGGAACAGCTGACAGGTGTTGACATTGATTATACGGTTGAATTCAATTTTGACTCGGTAATTGAAGTAGTAGACGCTGTAGGCGGAATTGATATATATAATGAAGTGGAGTTCAATGGGCTGACATGGGATATTGCGACTCAGGCAGAGTACTTTGTACCTATGCCAGTGGGAGAACTGCATCTGGACGGTATCCATGCCTTGGCGTATGCGCGTGAACGTTATGCATTTGAAGATGGTGACTTTGCAAGACAGAGACATCAGCAGGAGATCATCCAGAAAGTGCTTGCGAAAATCATGGCTTCAAGAAATCCGAATATGTACCTGGATGTATTAAGTGCTGCAGGTAATAATATCAAGACCAATATTTCTGCAGAACAGATGGTAACCTTCATGAGCTATGCAATGAAAAAGGCATCAAGATATTATGATTCTTCCAATGTGGCATCGGTTTTCAACATCCGTACAAACCGTATTACCGGCTACAGTGCGATGCAGTGGAATGAAGGCCTGTCAATGTATCTGTATATCTATCTTCTGTACAATGGATCTATTTCCGACAGTTATAACTCGATTCAAAGAAACATCGATATGAATCAGACTCCATCTCTGCTTGGAAGTGTAAGCTGGAGTGCACATGATACGTATACCCCACCTGCACTGTCACAGGATGAATACTATGAACATCGTGAAACAATGATTGGAGGACCGGAAGATTCTTCCTCTCAGCAGGAAACACAGCCGGAAGTAATTGAACCGGTTGAGGAAACTCCATCCATTGATAGCGAACCGATTGAGGAAACACCTGTTGTTCCTGAGGAACAGCCGATAGAACCTGACCCAGGAGATACAGATCTTGGCGGCGATCAGACAGGTGAAGTATCGCAGACGCCGGAAATTATTGAATAACCTCGTTGCAGCAATGAGTGAAAGACCACTCATTGCTTTTGGAAATTGGATATACCTGGAAGAAAGGGGGAGGCAATGAAACATATATTTGTGTTAGGGGCACGTGGATACAGGGCCAGATATGGTGGATGGGAAACGTTTGTAACAAACTTTGTTGACCACTATAATGATGAAAATACAGATCTGTATATTGCTGAACTGACGAAAGATCCATCCAAAGACAAAGTGATGGAAAAAATCAGAGAACACGTATATCTGACATATTATTATGTGAAAACGGATGGGAAAACCCAGATGTTCATCTTTACCATCCGGTCATATCTGAATACTTTGAAGTATATTCAGAAGAACTGTCTGAATGGCGCATACATCTATGTTCTCGGACTGAAGCTGGGGCCTCTGCTTGCCTTCTTCAAAGGCAGACGCAGGAAACTTGGCATTCATGTATATCTGAATCCGGATGGACTGGAACATCTGCGCAGTAAATGGAACAGGGTTATCAGCTGGTGTTTCCTGCTTTCAGAATGGTCAATGATCAGAAACTGTGATCTTGTGATCTGTGATGGACTTGGCATTCAGAAATATGTTGAAAAAAAATATCCGAACGTAAAAACAACCTATATTGCGTATGGCACGAATACATTTGATTTTTCGGCAATCGATGAAGATTCGGTGCTAAAGGAATACCAGTTGGAAAAAGACGGATACTGTCTGATGGTGGGCAGATGCGTTCCGGAAAACAACTATGAGATGGTCATCCGTGCTTTCATGAACAGTTCATTAAATAAGAATCTGGTAATAGTCAGCAACCTGAACAGCAGCACTTATTATCAGGAACTCGTTGAAAAGACAGGCTGCTCTATGGATACACGAATCCAGTTTATCAATGGAATCTACGATCAGGATAAACTTGCAGCAGTGCGCAGAAATGCATATCTGTATATTCATGGACATTCCGTTGGAGGAACAAATCCAAGTCTTGTCGAAGCACTGTCTCTGACAGACCTCAATGTTCTGTATAACGTATGTTTCAATGCGGATATCGGACTTGATACAGCATTGTATTTCGAAAATGAGAAAGAACTGACAGCTCTTCTCAATGATTCAGAAATGCTGGATCAGAAAAAAACAGAACTTGGCCCAAAAGCCAGAAAAAGAATCGCCGATGGTTTTACATGGGAAAAAATCATGGAACAGTACAAAGCGATATTTTAGGAAAAACAGATGAAAGAAAAAAACAGCAGAGTTCTGGACAGAATCAGTTCCAAGCTTGGGAAATATTTATATCTTGGCCGTAAAGCCATCTATTTCGCATGGTACAGGCATCACTTTCTGATCCCTCCACGCGTGTTAAAACAGTATGCACATTCTTTCTTCGTATCATTAAAAAGAGGTGGAGGCACATCTGATCTGTTTACAGATCAGAAAGCGTACAACCGTCTTCTTGAAGAACAGAGAAACAGTGTTGTTTATGAGGATCTGCAGTATACACCGCTGATCAGCTTTATTGTGCCTGTTTATAATGTGTCCAGAGCTTTTTTGAAGGAATGCCTTGACAGTCTTCTGAATCAGAGTTATCGGAATTTCGAAATCTGTCTTTGTGATGATCATTCTTCTCTTGCTGAAACGATAGAGACACTGAAGGAATACGAGAGTACCTATGATAATGTTCATGTTGTTTACAGACAGAAAAACGGGATGATTTCTCAGGCATCCAATTCTGCAATAGCAATTGCCAAAGGGGAGTTTATTGCACTGGTTGATAATGATGATGTTGTGGAAAAAGACGCTTTGTATTTCGTTGTCAGGGCTTTGAATCAGAATAGAGATCTTGATCTGATCTATACAGATGAAGATAAGATCGATTATTCAGGAAACTATATGGAACCCCATTTTAAACCGGATTATTCTCCGGATACATTCATGGGACTCAATTACATATGCCATCTTTGTGTGATACGCAGAGAATCCGTGAATAAAGTCGGTGGCTTCAGAAAAGAATATGATGGAAGTCAGGACTATGATCTGTTCCTGAGGATTCTGGATCATACAGATCATGTATATCATGTTGACCGTGTTCTTTATCACTGGAGACAGACACCTGAGTCAACCTCCGGCTATCTAGGAAGCAAGAACTATGCTTTCGAGGCAGGCAGAAGAGCACTGGAAGATACATTGAAAAGAAGAAATATCAGAGGCAGAATACTGGATAACCCAAGATTCAGCGGCTATCTGACAAAGTATGAAGCAGATGATTATTATGTCAGTATCATCATTCCGATGAAGGATCAGGCGGAGATCAGCAGAAGATGTTTTGAATCCATCTACGCTCATAATGACAGTTCAAAGTTTGAAATCATTGTCATTGACAATGGCAGTGTAAAAGCAGAGACGATGTCATTATTCGAAGAGTATCAGAAGAAGGATAATTTCAAGGTCATCCGCATTGACTCTGAATTCAATTATTCCATGTTGAATAATGAAGGCGTCAGACATGCCAGTGGAGACTATCTGCTGTTTTTGAACAACGATACAGAAATCATTCATGATGATACACTGGACTGGATGGTCGGCTATGCCTCCATGGATCATTGTGGTTGTGTCGGAGCAAAACTTCTTTACCCGGACCACAAAGTCCAGCATGCCGGCGTTGTTCTTGGATTTGGTGGTGTCGCAGGACATATTTATGTTGCCAACAGTTATGATGACAATGGAATGTTCGGCAGACTGGCAATGCCATACAACTATACAGCAGTTACGGCGGCCTGTCTGATGATCCAAAAATCCAGATTTGAAGAAGCTGGAGGATTTGATGAGAATCTGAAAGTTGCCTTGAATGATGTCGATCTGAATCTGAGTGTCAGTTCGAGAGGATACTATAATGTCTGCCTTTCAAATGTGGAAGTGCTTCACTATGAAAGCAAGAGCAGAGGCTATGAAGCATCTGCAGAAAAACAGAATCGGTTCAGACTGGAACAGGAATATATGATCAGCAAATGGGGAAGCAGACTGGATAGAGACCCGTATTTCAGCAAGTACAACTTCTGACTGGTTACCTCCCATGGGATGGTAAAGTCCGGTATTCTATACAATTCCGGTGTTTCAACTTATAATGTTTTCACAGATGTGTGATTGATCGGTCTGTAAAACAGGTGGTAAAGAAAGGAAATGTGACACATGAATAAAAAGATTGAAGGTAAATATCTCTATCGTGGCACATGTTCGGTGATACTGACGATTATTGCCGTGGCAGTATTCTTCGGGGAATGGATAGATTTTGTAGTTGTAAATAACCAGACAGGACATCTGACAGGTCTTGGGAATCTCGGTATGGCTGTTGGTATTTATGGTCTGCTGTATATCTTCATCGGAAGAGGACTGAAGGCATTTAAAATCGGTGTAAACCGCATTTCCAATGTTCTTGCATCGCAGGTCCTGACACTTCTGTGTGTGAACTGTATTGATCTTTTTGTATCTCTGGCAATTCTTGGCGAGTTCCGTTTTTTCTGGAAACTGGTTCCGATCTTTCTGCTGGTATTTGCAATCCAGTCGGTTGTGATCTGTATCCTTGTCATTCCGATGATCGGCCGATACCGGAAACTGTTCCCGCCATTGAAGCTGATTGAGATCTATGGTGAAAAGGCGGAGAATCTGCTTTACAAGTTTATCGGCAGACCGGACAAATATATTATTGCGAAAAGCATTACATTTTCAGATATTGCTTCCATCGCAGAAGAAATCGACAATTTTGATGCTGTTTTGATCAATGATCTTCCGGCAAATCAGAAAAACAGAATTCTGAAACTGTGTTTTGAAAAAGACAAGAGAGTATACTTTACACCAAAGTTATCAGATATTCTTGTAAAGGGTGCAGAAGAGCTGAATCTGTTTGATACACCGCTTTACCTGAGAAGAAATAACGGTATCCCGATATGGAAACTGGCTGTAAAGAGATTCTTTGATATTGTATTATCCGTTTTTACACTGGTTGTATTGAGCCCAGTCCTGCTGATTGTTGCATTAGCGATCAAACATGAAGATGGCGGACCGGTTTTCTACAAACAGGAGAGATGTACGATTGGTGGTAAAAAATTCATGATTCTTAAATTCCGATCCATGATTGTGGATGCGGAGAAGGATGGACGTCCTCATCCTGTAACAGAAGATGATGATCGTATCACAAAAGTCGGTAAAGTCATCAGAGCCTGCAGAATTGATGAACTGCCACAGCTGATCAATATTCTGAAAGGTGATATGAGCATTGTCGGTCCAAGACCGGAGCGTGTAGAGCATGTCGAAAGATATAAAGCAATGATTCCTGAGTTCGCATTCCGTGAAAAAATGAAAGGCGGACTGACAGGTTATGCTCAGGTATATGGAAAATACAACACAACCGCCCTGGATAAGCTCAAGCTTGATCTGATGTATATCACCAACTATTCATTACTGCTGGATGTTCAGATCATTTTTGAAACAGTGAAGATCCTGTTCCAGAAAGAGAGTACGGAAGGTTTCAGCGAAGCACAGGAAATGGATATCCACGATTTCAATGCTGAGCATGATGATCATTGACAGTCTGTCGTGGAAATGACGGCCAGGTGAACTCTTTGTGAAACATTCCCTGGGAAATATGTGAATCATCACATGGTTGAAAGATTTATTTGAGTTCAACATGCCTGACGGGTAGAATACTACTGTCAGGTTTTTGTATATGCGTGGATATGATGATACTGTGGTAAAACACAGAAAGAAGAAAAGAAAACTGTCATCCGGGTTTTTCTATCTGTTACTGGTACTGTCAGGTATTCTTTTTCTGTATACGTTTTATAAAATGCCGATGTTTCCTTTGAAATGGACAATCATTGTCGGTGCTGTACTGCTTGTTATACTGCTGATTACAGGATTCTTTACAGTAAAACTCAGGCCGACCAATCTGTTTCAGAAAACAGTAAATCTCCTTCTTGCTGTGGTATTGTGTGCTGCAGGAATTCTTCTTCCATATGAGGAAAGCAAGATTACTGCACTGTTTGAATCTGTTACAGGAACAACGACTCTCATTCATGTATATGCAATGAGTGATACATACAAGACGGCTCATCCGGATTATTTCAATGATGACAATACAATATGGACAGATGGGGCATCCGGCAAACAGATTCTGCAGGATTACAGTGATTATCTGATCTATGGAACTGTGGTCAAGGTGGATCGCGATAATCAGAATTACTGCATCAATCAGTTGAATAACATGTGTCATACGATCATACAGACACTCGATCACAGCAGTCTGGAAAATGCCGTAAAGGATCTGTATGTCAATACAACAGATGTTCTGATCATGAGTGATACCTACGCAAAAGTCATAGAAGATATACCTGGGTATGAAACATTCGGATCAGATACAGTGATTCTTGACAGTTTTGAAAGAGAAATCGAGTCTGATTTCAATCTCATCGGCAGCTCGGATATGGCAGATCAGCCGTTTATCGTCTTCTTCGGGGGAAATGATCAGACTGGATCACTGTCTCTTCAGGGAAGAACGGATGTCGACATGCTTGTGGCAGTCAATCCGAAGAGCGGACAGATTGCGATCATCAACCTGCCAAGAGATTCCTATATTCCAAATCCGGATTATGATGGTTCATATGATAAACTGACGCATCTGGGTATTACCGGACTGGATAATACTCTGCGGGGGATCAGTAATCTGATCGGTACGGAAGTGAAAAACTATGTTCTTGTCAATTTTGATACATTCCAGACGATCATCAGTGCACTTGGCGGAATTACTGTGGATAATCCATATGAATTTACAGCTATGGATGGACAGCATTATGCGGAAGGCACCATTGATCTTGATCCAAACCAGGCACTGATGTATGTCCGTGAACGCTACAGTCTTCCAGGTGGAGACTTTGACCGTAACATGCATCAGCAGCTTGTCATGCAGGGAATCATCAGAAAGATTACAAGTCCTGAAGGAATCATTCATTTCAATGATATTCTGGATAATGTCAAGGACTGTATTCTGACAAATGTATCGAGCAGATCAATTTACAGTCTTGTT
>JAEDEK010000043.1 GCA_016293365.1 Bulleidia sp.
CCATCATGGAAGAAAGGTGCACTCATATATAAAAGGATCGCCAGGATACCAATTACATTACTCATGAAAGAAACAGAAAGTTCCATATAACTCCTCCTATGACAACAGAGTTTAACACTGTTTTTCCATAAATCGAATGTTTTCTTCATTTTATCAGTATTTTTGATGTCTATTTTCATATCTGCTCATATTGACTTATTTGACATTAGAATATATTATTGTTACGCGTTTGTTTTCTAAACATTAGAAAAAATATGGAGGTGGTACGAAATGAAGAGAACATACCAGCCAAGCAAGAAAAAGAACAAAGCTACTCATGGCTTCAGAGCCCGCATGGCTACTGTTGGCGGACGTAAGGTCCTGGCAAGAAGACGTGCCAAGGGCAGAAAGGTCTTATCTGCTTAAGAAACCACCAGTCGGTGGTTTTTTTTCTCAAAGACTGTGGAGGTCACATGAAAAAGAAAAACCGTGTCAGAAGGAGTGAAGAATTCCAGAAGATCATACATAAAGGAAAAAAACATGTATGTCATCAGTATGTTCTTTACATGATGCCTAAAGCTGAAATGGAGAGCAGAATCGGTATCTCGCTTTCAAAAAAGATCGGAAATGCGGTAGAAAGAAACAGAATCAAACGGCAGGTACGCATGATGTGTCAGGATCTGATCCCGTTTAATACATGTCAGTATGACTTTGTCATCATCATCCGCTTCGGTTATCGTAATAACAGCTATGATACCAACAAAAATAGCTTGGAAAAACTATGCAGAAAAGCTACAATATTGTAGATATTCTAAAGGAGAAAAAATGAAACTGAGTCCTCGTACAAAACGTATCCTCACGATTATGTCTGTGATGATACTTGCTGTAGTGCTGACAGGATGTACTTCACCGGTGGATGAAAACGGCAAGGTCATTCTGATTACAGAAAGCACAACATTCTCACAGGTCATGAGTGAAGAATCCTGGTTCTCTGCCATCTTTGTATGGCCGCTGTCCTGGTGCCTGAACAAACTGGCCCCGATGATCGGTGTCGGTGGTGCTATTGCCGTCATCACGATCGTAGTCAATACAGTTCTTGCTGCTGCAACAATGAAGTCCACTGTCGGTGCACAGCGAATGCAGATGATCCAGCCTGAACTGGAAAAGATCCAGCGCAAATATGAAGGCAGAGATGATGATGCTTCAAAAATGAGACAGGCAAACGAAATGAATGCCCTCTACAAGAAGTACAACATCAATCCATTCGGAACAATCGCAGTTACATTCCTGCAGTTCCCGATCATCATGGCCATGTACATGTCCGTACAGAGAGCCGAAGCTGTCGCAACAGGAACATTCCTTGGTATTGACCTTCAGGTCAGAGCATGGGATGGTATCAAGGGATTCTTCAATGGAAATACATCAACCGCTGCTGTATTCCTTGGTCTGTTTATTTTCATGGGTATCTGTCAGTTCCTTTCCATGAAGGTTCCAATGATCCTTCAGAAGAGAAAAGCAGAAAAGGAAGCTGCAAAACACCACAGAAAACCGGAAATTTCAAAAAATTCTCAGAACAATATCATGCAGATCTACATGATGGTTATGATTCTGTTCTTTGGTATGACATTACCTTCTGCAATGTCTCTGTATTGGGCAATCAACTCTCTTGTCAATATCGTCAAGACTCTGGTTGTTCAGACTGTTATCGATAAATCCGATCTGAAAGAAGGAAGAGCAAGATGAAAAACTATCAGGCTAAAACATTAGAGGAAATCATTGAGCAGGCCGCTGAAGATTACGGATGTGACACATCCTCACTCATGTACAATGTTCTTGAAGAAAAAGATGGTATTCTTGGAATCGGTAAGTCCATCACTGCTGAAGTATTCACGATGGATGATGTCAAGGAATTCCTGTTCGATTATATGGGTGATTTCTTCACAGGTATTGATCTTGATCTGGAATGTGCGATTGAAGAAAAAGACAATGCATTCATTGTCAATCTCAACGCAGACAACAATGCTGTTCTGATCGGCAAGATGGGTAAGACACTGTCTGCCTTCAATACAGTCATCAAGGCTGCAGTCAACGCAAAGTTCAAGAAGAGAATTGATATCCTGATTGATGTCAATCACTACAAGAGCGATCGTTATTACAAGCTTCGTGGTATGGCAAAAAGAATCGGCAAGCAGGTACAGAGAGACCATGTAAAGGTTGCACTGGATCCAATGCCGAATGATGAAAGAAAAGTTATCCACAAGGCTCTGAATGAATGGCATAACATCAAGACAGAATCTGAAGGAGAAGGTTCCAACAGACATGTCTGCATCAGCTACGTAGAAGATTCAGCTGAATAAACAATATTTACGGACAGTGCAAATGCACTGTCTTTTTATTTTTCCATAATTCTCAGGGAAAATGTCAAAGGCCATTGGGAACACTTTCAAAGGATGTAGCCTTCTATACATACTCAATTCTGTATGGATCATACTTTCGCTCCAGTAACTGGAACAAAGATATTAACTGAGCCATCTCCTGTTCTATCAATGCTTAGAATATTCACTTCATCTTATGATAAGTTCAAAATTTCAGCGATATCTTTGATATCCTTCATATATTCTTCTATGTACTGTGAAATAAGCAAACACTATGAGAGGAGGAAGGGGGATACTGTAGAAATACAGAATGTCCTCCTTCTTTTTCAATGACATAAAGAGATTGATGGAAAAAAGGGAGAATGTACAGAAACCAGATCAGAATCTGCAGAGATCCTGTTTCAAAAAGATCTGTCCGATTATTATCTGTTGAAAAATACAGTATTTTCACGATGAAATACGTATGAAAAATGTTTCTTTTCCACATGTAACTCACATATCATAATAAAATGTTTTCCACAACTGTGGAAAACTGTTGAAAACTCATAAAGTGCCTTATTTATGCTGATATATTACTGTTGATAATCGTGTATTTCATTTTTACATTTCCTGTTTTTCCCCAATTTTCAAGGTTTACCACAATGTGGATAGTTTTTCCACCATTTATCCACTTTATTAATTTTGTGGAAATATGTGGAAAACTTTAATATATGTTTTATATATCCCAAATATTGCAAATTCTATATTGTGGATAAAAAATATATCCACAATTTTTATGTGGATTTTGAAGAAAAGTGACATTACAATGATTGTGGAAAAATGATTTAAGAGGTATTACATGCCATTAACAAAGGATCAGTATCTGAGTGATGTATGGAACAAGGTCACACAGTACTTATATACAAATAAGTTTATCGAACCTGAGATGGTCGAGAGTTTCTTCCATACTTCATATATATTTGAACTCACTGAAGAAAAAGCAATCATCTCCGTTGTCAATATTATCCAGAAACAGGTTCTGCGTTCGCTTTCTGACAGAATAGCTGACGCTTTCATTCATGTTCTTGATCTATCTCATCCGATTGAGATTGAAATTGCGCAGGAGCCTGATCTTGAGCAGAGATATTCCGGTAAGGAAATCAGATATGATGAAAATGAATTCCATACCATGAATATTCAGAAAGACAGGACCTTTGAAAACTTTGTTGTAGGGGACTGCAACAGGGAATCACAGGCAGCTGCACTTGCGTGTGCACTCAATCCTGGAAAATTCTTTAATCCGCTGTTTATCTACGGCAATTCCGGGCTTGGAAAAACACATCTGATGATGGCGATTGCCAATTATGTTCTCAAGACAGATCCATCCAAAAAAGTGTATTATACGGAATCACTGAAGTTTGTCGAAACTGTGGTCAATGCCATCAGGGATAACAGAATTGAAGCTTTCAAGCAGTATATGTTTTCGATCGATCTTCTGCTGGTGGATGATATCCAGTTTTTGGCCGGTAAGGAAAAATCACATGAAGTGTTCTTTACCATCTATAACGAACTGGTGAATAACGGAAAACAGGTATGCATCGCATCAGACCGGCAGCCGCGTGAGATCAAAGGTCTTGAAGACCGTCTCATTTCCCGTTTCTCCAGTGGTCTTTCCGTAGGGATTGATTCACCTGAGTTTGAAACATCGCTTGCCATCCTGCAGATGAAAATCAAGCAGAATGGATATGGAATAGATGACTGTGATGAGGAAGGACTTGCTTATATTGCTTCCAATTTTTCCGGTAATGTAAGAGATCTGGAAGGGGCATGGAACAGAGTTCTGTTCTACGCTATTCAGTTTCAGCCGGATGGGAAATCCATTCGCTTTGAAACGGTAATGAATGCATTAAAAAGCCAGGCCGTCGTATCTGATAAGACAGGTCTTTCTCCAAAAAAGATCATTAAGACTGTCGCAGATTATTACGGCCTGACACGTCAGCAGGTCACTTCCAAAACCAGAACAAAGAACATAGCCAATGCAAGGCATATTTCCATCTATCTATGCCGAAAGCTGCTGAATATATCCTATATCAAAATCGGTGAGGAATTTGGAGGAAGAGATCATTCTACGATCATGTCTGCCTGCACAAAAGTTGAGAAACAGCTGAAGAAGGATCCGATCTTCGAAAACGTCATAAAGGATATCGAAAAACAGCTGAATGTCTGATATCCACAATCTGTCCATATTTCATCCACATGCATTTTCGTTTAAAATATCGCATGAATATCATGAAATATTGAGTTTTCCACATTATCCACACCCTTAATAACAATAAAGCTTATTATTGAAAAAGAAATAAATAACAGAAGGAGACATCAAAGATGAACTTTTCCATCAGTACAAGTGTATTCGCAACTGCAGTAGGAATGACAGACCGTGCTATCAATGCAAGCAGTCCTCAGCCATCCTTACGCGGAATTAAAATTCAGGCGGTCAATGACAGTCTGATTCTGACAGGAAGCAATGCAGATATTTCGATTATGAAAACACTGCATTCCGATGAAGAAAATAATCTGACCATCGTAGAAGAAGGAACAATTCTGATTGAATCCAAATATCTTCTGGATATTGTCAGAAAGATGGATTCATCGATTATGACAATTGAAGTGATTGATGGAGCACTGACCAGATTCTCTGGTGACCGTGCCGTATTCAAGATCAATGGTCTGAATGCACTGGATTATCCGACTATTGATTTTTCAAAGCCTGGCGATACTGTAACAATGCCGTGTTCCATGTTAAAGGATATTATCGAACAGACAACATTTGCTACAGCGCTTAAGGAAACAAGACCTGTCCTGACAGGTGTCAATTTCAGACTGGATGATCATATTCTCAGATGTACAGGAACAGATTCCTACAGACTTGCTAAAAAAACATTTCCATTCAATGTGGATGGATCATTCAATGTGACAATTCCTTCCCGTACTCTCAATGATGTCAAGGCTACAATGCTGGATCAGGGGGAGGAAGTTATTGAAATTTCGCTTTCTGATAAAAAAGCACAGTTCAATATTGAAGACATGGTACTTCAGACAAGACTTCTGGATGGAACATTCCCGGATGTTGACCGTCTGATTCCTTCTTCTTTTGATTATGTTCTTTCCATCAACCGGAATGAACTGATCCGTTCCATTGACAGAACAACTTTCATCCGCAGTGATAACATGTCCATCAACCGTCTGCAGTGTTCTGAAAATGAAGTTATTCTGACAAGTAAGTCTCAGGAAATCGGTGAATCGCGTGAAAACCTGGATTGCACTTTTAATGGAAATGATCTGGACATCAGTTTCTCTGGAAACTATGTCATTGATGCCGCAAGAGCTCTGCGTGGTGAAAACATCACAGTGAACTTTTCAGGTGATATGAGACCTTTTGTACTCAAGGATGAAGATGATGAATCCGTCATCCAGCTTGTCCTTCCATTGCGTACATATAACTGAGTGATATTCATGTTTATGACCCTGTTCGACAGGGTCGTTTTCTGTTTTTTGAAATAACCGTACCAATGCTGAAAATAAGGATTTTTCAGCATTTTTATGGTATAATTATTTAGATTCATTGCGGCGTAAAAAAGGAGCATTTTATGGAAAAAATCACTACCGAATTTATTACATTACAGCAGTTTCTGAAAATGAATGATCTGATCTTTTCCGGTGGTGAGGCAAAGTATTTTGTAAAGGAAAACAGAATACTGGTAAATGGAGAAACAGAAGACAGAAGGGGAAGAAAACTGTATCCCGGGGATGAGGTTTCAGTCAATGGAAAGAAGTACCGGATCAGCTGATGATCATCTGCAATCTTCAGCTGAAGAACTTCAGGAACTACTCTGACTGTTCCATTGATCTGAGTGAAGGACTGAATCTGTTTACCGGCAGAAATGCGCAGGGAAAAACAAATCTTCTTGAGTCCATTGTTGTTCTTTCTTCAACACGCAGTCACAGAATCAGTGAAGATCAGAAAATGATCCGTAATCAATGCGAATTTTCTATTCTGACGTGTATATATAACAGTGAAGGGAAAGATGAGAGCCTGAAGGTCATCCTTCACAGAAAAGGAAAAACATTGATGAAAAACGGATATCCTGTTATGAAAGCAAGTGATTTCATCGGTGAAATACATACTGTACTGTTTACACCGGATGATCTGAGAATTTTCACCGATTCTCCAAAAGAAAGAAGAAAACTGATCAATCAGGAAATCACAGCGGTTTCAAGGATATATATGCATGCGCTTGGCAGATACCAGTCAGTGCTGAAAGAAAGAAATATTCTTCTCAAGAATGATAGAGTTGATGAATCACTTCTTGGAATTATGGATGAACAGCTGGCAGAAGCAGAAGCTGTCATCTATGAAAAAAGAAAAGAATTCATCGATTTCATGAATACATGGATCTCTGTTATCTATGAAAGACTGTCAGATGAGAAATCATCGCTTCAGATCCGATATGTGACACAGTCTGATTCAGCAGATCCCACAGTTTTGAAACAGAAAAGAAAAGCCGTCATGAAAAAGGATATGGAATTCCGTGTGACAACAACCGGAATTCACAAGGATGACATCATCTTTGTAAAAGACGGTATGAACATGATTGATACAGCCAGTCAGGGGCAGAAAAGGATGGTCATTCTTTCCTTCCGCCTGGCACTGCTGCTGTACATCAGGGAAAAGACAGGAAAAAAACCGGTTCTATTGCTGGATGATGTACTCAGCGAACTGGATCATGATCGACAGGTAAGACTTCTGAAATTGGTGGCGGAAAAATACCAGTGTATTATCACGGCAACAGAACTTCCTCCATTTATCAGAAATCTGAAATACAGACAGTTCCATATCGAAAACGGTATGGTAAAGGAAATACGGGAGGGTGAAAATGAGCGAAGATAAGAAACCTGAGGTCATTACAAATGAAGACGGAACGGAAGCGGTAATTGGAGCAACTCTTGATTCAAGAGTTACAAAGGAATACGATGACTCTGAGATTCAGGTACTGGATGGTCTGGAGGCTGTCAGAAAAAGACCTGGTATGTATATTGCTTCCACATCTTCCAAAGGTCTGCACCATCTCGTATGGGAAATTGTAGATAACGGCATTGATGAAGCAATGGCTGGTTATGCCGATACGGTTGAAGTGACAATTGATGCGGATAATGTTGTATCCGTCGAAGACAATGGACGTGGTATGCCGACTGGTATCAATGCCAAGACAGGTAAGTCAACGATTGAAACCATCTATACGGTTTTACATGCCGGTGGTAAGTTCGGTGGTGGTGCCTATAAGATTTCTGGTGGTCTGCATGGTGTTGGTGCTTCTGTAGTTAACGCATTATCTTCATGGCTGGAAGTATCCGTGTTCCATAATGGTTCTGTTTATTTCATCCGTTTTACAGATGGAGGACATCCAGAAGAACCATTAAAGGTTATTGGAAGCTGTGATCCTGCAAAACATGGATCTCTTGTACGATTCAAGGCAGACCCGACAATCTTTACTGAAACTACCGTGTATGACCATGACACGATCAGAGACCGCTTAAGACAGCTTGCTTTTCTGAATAAGGGAATTCACCTTGTTTTCCATGATGAGCGTGAAGAAGAAGACAGAAAGCGTCATTATGACTTCCTTTTTGAAGGTGGTCTTTCCGAATATGTAACATTCCTCAACAAAAACAGAACGGTCATTCATTCTGAAGTGGTTTA
This sequence comes from Bulleidia sp., assembly GCA_016293365.1. Classification (GTDB taxonomy): domain Bacteria; phylum Bacillota_I; class Bacilli_A; order Erysipelotrichales; family Erysipelotrichaceae; genus Bulleidia. The sequence continues at coordinate 8,092 of JAEDEK010000043.1, forward strand.
TGCGGAAGGTTATGAAAGTGATATTCAGGTGGAAGTGGCATGTCAGTATAATGACGGCTATAATCCATCCATTTACACGTTCTGCAACAACATCAATACTGTGGAAGGTGGTACACATCTGGAAGGATTCAACCTTGCGTTAAGCAGAGTCATCAATAAATATGCCAGAGATACAAAGCTTTTAAAGGAAAAAGATGAGAATCTGACAACGGAAGACTGTCGTGAAGGTATCACTGCTGTCATTTCCGTCAAACATCCGGATCCACAATACGAAGGACAGACAAAGACAAAACTCGGTAATTCTGAAGTGAGAAAAATCGTATCTGATATTTTCGGTACACAGCTGGAACGTTTCCTTCTTGAAAATCCGGATCAGGCAAAACTGATCTTTGAAAAGGCAAGCGTTGCTTCTCAGGCACGTAAGGCTGCAAAGAAGGCAAGAGAACTGACAAGAAGAAAGAGTGCACTGGAAATATCCTCTCTTCCTGGTAAGCTTGCAGACTGTTCATCCAAAGATGCAGGTATCTGTGAAATCTATATTGTCGAGGGTGACTCTGCGGGTGGTTCTGCAAAGCAGGGAAGAGACTCTCATTATCAGGCAATTCTTCCTTTAAGAGGTAAGATTCTGAATGTAGAGAAGGCAAGACAGGCAAGAGTATTTGAAAACAATGAAATCAGATCCATGATTACTGCATTCGGCTGTGGTATTCTCGATGAAGTGGATACGTCCAAGCTGCGGTACAACAAGATTGTCATCATGACCGATGCCGACGTCGATGGTGCACATATCCGTATTCTGCTTCTGACATTCTTCTATCGGTATATGCGTCCGATTATCGAACAGGGATATGTCTATATTGCACAGCCGCCTTTATACAAGGCACAGAAGGGCAATACAGTACGTTATGCCTATACGGAAGGACAGATGGACAGAATACGTGCAGAGCTGGGTGAAAGAATTGCAGTACAGCGTTACAAAGGTCTTGGTGAAATGAATCCGGAACAGCTCTGGGAAACAACCATGGATCCGAAAAACAGAACACTGATCCGTGTCACATTGGATGATGCGGAAACAGCAGACGAATATTTCAACATTTTCATGGGAGATGAAGTAGAACCACGTAAGAATTACATCATTGAACATGCAAAGTTTGCTGAACTGGATATTTAAGGGAGGTAATGATGGCTAAAGATGATTTCATGGAATTTGATGAAACCAAATTCGATCCGGGACATATTACCGAACAGAATCTGACAAAGGAAATGCATGATGACTTCATTGACTATGCAATGTCTGTCATTGTTGCCAGAGCTCTTCCGGATGTCAGAGACGGCCTGAAGCCTGTACAGAGAAGAATTCTGTACGCGATGAATGAAATGAATAATACACCGGACAAGCCATACAAGAAGTGTGCGCGTATTGTCGGTGAAACAATGGGTAAATATCATCCTCATGGTGACTCTTCCATTTACGGTGCTCTTGTTTATATGGCACAGACATGGAATATGAGAGAAATCCTGATTGATGGTCATGGTAATTTCGGATCCATGGATGGAGATGGTGCTGCGGCAATGCGTTATACCGAAGCACGTATGTCAAAACTTTCTGTTGAGATGATCCGTGATCTCGAAAAAGAAACGGTAGACATGTCACCAAACTATGATAATGAAGATCTCGTACCGAATGTTCTTCCAGCAAGATTTCCGAATCTTCTTGTAAATGGATCAATGGGTATTGCGGTAGGTATGGCAACAAATGTTGCTCCACATAACCTGGGAGAAACCATTGATGGTGTCATTGCGGTGATGAACAATCCTGAAATAGAACCAGGGGAGCTGATGAAGTATATCAAAGGACCTGATTTTCCTACAGGAGGTTATATCATCGGAAGAAGTGCGATCCGCAGATCTTTTGAAACAGGTAAGGGCACAATTGTCATGCGTGCCAGAACAGAAATTGATACACTTCCAAATGGTAAGCCAAGAATCATTGTGACGGAAATTCCGTACATGGTGAATAAAGCTTCCATGGTAGAACGCATTGCACAGCTTGCACGTGATAAGCAGATTGAAGGTATTACTGACCTGAGAGATGAATCAAATATGTCCGGTGTCAGAGTTGTTATGGAGCTACGTAAGGATGTTCAGCCGGAAGTGCTTTTGAATCAGCTGTATAAACTGACACCATTACAGTCCAACTTCAATGTCAATAATGTTGTTCTGTTCAATAATGTTCCACGTCTTTCCTCAATGAAGGAAATGATTCAGGGATATATTGATCATCAGATCGATGTTGTTGTAAGAAGAACAAAGTATGACCTCAAGAAGGCACAGGATCGTGCACATATCCTTGAAGGATTGAGAATTGCTGTTGACAATCTGGATGCAATTATTCATACAATCCGTAATTCCAGAGATGCTGCAGAAGCAATGCCACGACTGATGGAAGGATTTGATCTGGATGAAATTCAGGCGAAAGCCATTCTTGACATGCAGTTCAGAAGACTGACTGGTCTGGAACGTGAAAAAATCGAAATGGAATATCAGGATCTGCTGATTAGGATTGCTGATCTGAAAGATATTCTTGCCCGTCAGGACCGTGTTGAACAGATCATCAAGGATGAACTGACAGAAGTAAAGAACAGATTCTCTACACCAAGAAGAACAGAAATTATTGACGGCTCTGCTGATATGGAAGATGAGGATCTGATCCCTGTTGAAAATATCATCATTACACTTTCTTCCAATGGATATATCAAGAGAATGACAACGGATACCTATCGTGTTCAGAACAGAGGTGGTAAGGGTATCAAGGGAATGGATCTCAATAAAGATGATGCGATTGATCAGTTCATCAACATGTCAACACATGATAACCTGCTGATCTTTACAGACAGTGGTCGTGTATTCCGTATCAAGGGATATCACATTCCACAGTTCTCACGCACATCCAAAGGAATTCCGATCATCAATCTGATCGCAATGAACAGAGATGAAAAGGTCAAAGCTCTTGTATCCTATGCGAAAGATGACAGTGCTTCTTTCCTGTTCTTTGTTACAAAGAAGGGTATTGTCAAGAGAACGGAAATTGCTGAATTTGAGAATATCAACAAAAACGGTAAGATTGCGATGAAACTCAATGAGGATGATTCTCTGGCATTTGTTTGTGCGACAGATGGTAATGCTGAAATCATCGTTGCCGGTTCCAATGGAAAAGCGGTACGTTTCAATGAAACAACAGTTCGTCCGATGAGCCGTATCGCAAGAGGTGTCAAGGGATTCAATACAGATGGCGGTGAAGTAATCGGTCTTGCGACAAATGAACAGGGTAAATATATTCTGACTATTTCTTCCAATGGTTATGGAAAGAAATCATTACTGGAAGACTTCCGTCTGACAAACCGTGGCAGCAGAGGTGTCAAGGCTATTACAATTACAGAAAAAACAGGTGATCTTGTAGCATTGCGGGCAGTTAATGGAGATGAAGATCTGATGATCATGTCGGATGGTGGTATTATTATCCGAATTTCCTTAACACAGGTTGCTGTATATTCCAGAGCTGCTCAGGGTGTTAAGGTAATCAATCTTTCTGATGATCAGATTGTTTCTTCTGTAGCTGTAGTTGCTCCGGATGGAGAAACAGAAGAAAATGGGGAAGATAGTCCTTCTGAGGATTCTGTACAGTATGAATCGTAAATGAAAAGGTGGACAATAAAGTTCACCTTTTTCTCATGTCATTCAAAATCAATTCTGTTATATATGATTTGATACTGTGTTTAGATTCCAGCCAGTGTATGATTTCACGTTCTGTTTTCTGGTTAAAACGGATTGAAAAGGATCTGTAGTTGTTTCTGTTGTAAGCATTGTTGTAGTCCATTCTGTTGCGTAATGTATCGTTTTTGTGATCTTCCATGTATGTACCTTTGTAAAAAGTGTAACAGATTAATATGTGGTTGACAAACCAATTCATGGATGGCTACAATGTTTCTAACGCGAAGAAGGGAAGCAGTACTCTTGATGTGCAGCAGACAGAAAACTGGTGTATGATGTGAACCAGTGCACTGAAAGATGAATCCGTCCTGGAGTGAAACCAGTCATTTCCGGCAACGACCGTTATCCGTAATGAAGAGGTATGAATTGATTCACGTGAAACAATTTCATGCAAGAAGGGTGGCACCGCGGCAGATCGTCCCTTTATTCGATGGTGCTTTTTATTTTGCACAACAAGGAGAAAACAATGATTGATATTAAGCTTATCAGAGAAAATCCGGAACTTGTTAAAGAAAATATCCGTAAGAAGTTCCAGGATGAAAAGATTCCTATGGTTGATGAAGTCATCGCACTTGATCAGGAAGTAAGAGAAGTTAAACAGAAGGGTGATGCTCTTCGCGCTGATCGTAATCGTATGTCCAAGGAAATCGGCGGATTGATGAAGAACGGTCAAAGAGAAGAAGCTGAAAAAATCAAGGCTCAGGTTAAGGAAATGGGCGATGAGATGAAGTCTCTGGAAGAAAGAGAAGCTGTTTTGAACGAAGAAATCAAGACAAGAATGTACTCCATTCCAAACATCATTGATCCATCTGTACCGATCGGTAAGGATGACAGTGAAAATGTAGAAAAACAGAGATTCGGCGAACCAGCTGTTCCGGATTATGAGATTCCTTATCATGCTGATATTCTCCATTCCGTCAATGGTCTGGACAAGGAATCTGCAGGAAGAACATCCGGTGAAGGTTTCTATTATCTGACTGGCGATATTGCACGTCTTCATGAAGCAATGCTTGCCTATGCAAGAGATTACATGGTTGCCCAGGGATTCACATATGCAATTCCACCATTCATGATTCATTCCAATGTTGTTACAGGCGTTATGTCCTTTCCTGAAATGGAAGCAATGATGTATAAGATTGAAAATGAAGATCTGTATCTGATCGGTACGTCTGAACATTCCATGATTGGTCGTTTCCAGGGACAGATTATCAAAAAAGATGAACTTCCAATCAGAATGACATCCTATTCTCCATGTTTCCGTAAGGAAGGTGGAAGCCATGGTCTGGAAGAAAGAGGTCTTTACCGAGTTCACCAGTTTGAAAAACAGGAAATGATTGTTCTCTGTGAACCGGAAGACTCCATGAAGTATTATGAGGATATGTGGAGATATACAGTAGAAGTATTCAGAAACATGGATGTTCCTGTCAGACAGCTGGAATGCTGCTCTGGTGACCTGGCTGACCTGAAGGTAAAGTCCTGCGATATTGAAGCGTGGTCTCCAAGACAGAAGAAGTACTTTGAAGTTGGTTCCTGCTCCAATCTCGGAGATGCACAGGCAAGAAGACTTGGAATCCGTGTAAAAGGAGAAAAAGGTAACTATTTCCTTCATACACTGAATAATACAGTCGTAGCTTCTCCAAGAGGTCTGATTGCTGTAGTTGAAAACAACTACAATGAAGATGGCTCTATTACAGTACCTGAAGTATTAAGACCATACATGGCAGGTCTGGAAAAGATCACACCTAAGAAGTAATTTAATGAAGATGGGAACATGTTTCTCATCTTTTTGTTTCACGTGAAACAATTACAGAATATTTAAAACTTGAAAAAAGGCATAACCTGTTTATAATAGTACTTGGCACAGCAGTCATGTTCTAACCTGGTCAGGTCCGGAAGGAAGCAGCCATACGATCCTCTGACCGCGTGTGCCGTTTTTTATTATGAAAACGCCGGAATATTTTATGAAAGAAGCCTTGAAGGAAGCATACAAGGCACAGAAAAAAGATGAAGTTCCGATTGGAGCGGTAATTGTTAAAGATGATGTGATCATCGCAAGAGCACACAATCTGAAAGAACAGAAACAGAAGGCTACAGCCCATGCGGAAGTTCTTGTGATAGAAAAAGCAGAAAAGAAACTGGGTACATGGTGTCTAAAGGACTGTGATCTGTATGTTACGCTGGAACCTTGTATGATGTGTACAGGTGTGATTGAACTTTCCAGAATCAGAAGACTTTATTATGGTACTTCCGATCCAAAAGGAGGAGCTGTTAAAACACTTGTGGATATCAAATCCATTCCTCATTTGAATACATATCCAAAAGAGATTATTCCGGACATTCTGCATGATGAATGTGCAGAAATACTGACTTCTTTTTTTAAAGAAAAAAGAAGAATCAGGAAACTGTTGAAGAAAGAACAGAAGCACTGAAAACCCT
>JAEDEK010000044.1 GCA_016293365.1 Bulleidia sp.
CAGCAAGCATCTCCGGTCTTTTCATCACAACAGAAGCAGCTGTTGCTGAAATTCCTTCCAAGGAACCGGCAATGCCTGCAGGACCTGAATATTAATGATCAAGGTGGTACGGATGTACCATCTTTTTTCTGGCTGTTCCTTTATTTGAATAAAAATGCAGGGACAGGTATAATGTGGTTGTTATGAATATGGTAATGATTTTCTGCAGTGCACTGTTTCTTGTTGTTCTGTGCGAAGGAGCAGGAAGAATGCTGTTGCGTATGCTGCGGATCGATACAGATGATTTTGCTGCTCCAGCTGGTGTAGCGGTTGCATTCTGTATGCTTGAAATGTTTTATGCCCCGATTATGCTGGTGCAGGGTTCTTTTTCAAGAATCATTCTTGTGACATGTCTGGTATTTGTCATTATTACAGTCGGTTTTGTGCTGAACGTACGGTCAAGTCTTCGGTCTTTGATCAGAGGAAGAATGATCTATGTTCTGTTAAGCGGGCTGTTATTCATGGGCATATTTGCCTGCTGTCAGGGAAAGCTGCAGCCTCAGCTCAATGATGAACTGAATCTGATGGCATCCAATCTGAACACTGCTGCTGTATCACTGCCGGATCGTTCTCTGCAGGGCTATTCTCTGTTCGGTTCATTTGTGATGGGATTATGTCTGAAAGATGCCAACAGTGCAAATCTGCTGCTTGGTGTGTTTGCTCAGATGATTACGGCAATGCTGTTACTGGATATTGTTGACAGTTTCAGGATCGGTAATCCATGGTTCCGGTTTACGCTGATTCTGGCAACACTGTTTTACTACCAGTTCTACTCCTGGAAAATCATCGGCGCCTTCAACAGCGGTAACTGGAGAATCTTTTTTGTGGCGATGGTTCTGTATGGACTGTATCAGTGGATTTCAACAGAAATGGATGATATCAAGTATCTTGTGATCTGTTCCATCGGTGCAGGCCTGTTTGTTCATTCCGGATTTCAGTTGATTGCATTAGAAATCATCTATTGCCTTGGGGCATGGATGCTTGGCTGTAAGAAAATCAGATGTCTTTCAGATCTGATGATTCTGCTTGTTCCATCTGCGGTATACTTCAGTCTGACTTTACTCAGACAGTATTTTGTGGCGGGGATGTGTCTGTTGATCGGTTATATCGTTCTATGTGTTCTTCGCTATAACAGAAAGGTATATCATCATTTGATTTCGATTGAGAATATCCTGATTGAACACAGCAGTCTGCTGATGTATGTTCTTGTTCCGGGTGTTTTCCTTGTGGGAACATTTATTCTGCGGTTCTTTGTGGAAGGGGATGGATTTTCCTATGGAGCATATCTGGATTTCTTCTCGTCTTCCTATCTGAGAAGCTGTCTGTTTCTGCGCCATTCCATCAGTGATTATATCCTGGACGTATACCGTTGGATCGGGCTGATCATTTTTATCATCAGGGCATATCGAAAAGAGGAAAAGATGATTCAGCATATCTTCCTTGGAATGGTCATCTTCTTTGTCAATCCATTGTGTCTTGGACTTCTGACAAGAATCACCGATATGACAAACTGCTCTTATGCATTTGAAATCCTGTTCAATCCGTTTACGGATGTATTGATTTTCTACTGGATCTATACACAGTTTGAATGGACAGTTGTCGGTCAGTGGATTCTGGAACTTTCCTTAATCGGATGTGTTCTGTTTGGACATCTTGCCGGTTTTACAGGTTTGAAGGGAAGTCTGTATGGAGATCTGCTGGATGCGGATCGTATTGTTGAGGTATATCTTCCATGAATGTATATGATTTTGATGAAACCATCTATTATCATGATTCGACGGCTGACTTTGTCATGTATCTTTGGATACATCGGCCAAAGACACTGCTGAATCTGCCACGACTGATTCTGTATGGTATTCTGTATGGACTGCATATTGTCCCAAAGCAGACATTCAAGGATAACATGTATCACATGTTTGTCTATGTGGATGATCTTGAAGAAGTATCGTGGCAGTTTGTCAGATCTCACATGCATCTGATCAAGCCGTTTTATAAAAAACAGCAGAAAGAGGATGATATTGTCATCTCTGCTTCTCCTGCTTTCAATATTGAAAAGTTCTGTCTTCAGCTTGGCATAACGCACTGCATGGCTTCACCGGTAGATCCGAAAACCGGAAAGACAATAGGGCTGAACTGTCATGGAGAAGAAAAGGTCAGAAGATTCCGTGAAGTATATGGTGATGCACAGATCGATGAATTCTATTCCGATTCCCTGCATGATACACCTCTGGCAAAGGAAGCAAAGCGCGCATTTCTTGTGAAAAGAGATGAGATACTGCCATGGCCGTTTGAAAAGGATATGTAACAACATATCCTTTTATTGTGAAATACAGTGAAACCAATAAACAAATGCAGTATAATTACGAAGTCTTCAGAAAAAGAAGGTAAAGCGGTTACATAAGTGTTATAATGAGAGGTACCTGAAGGAGAAATAAAATGGCACAGTTTATTCTTGAAAATTATGAAGCACGTGTCGTCATTGATGAACACGCATCTGAAATTCACAGCTTTACGGATAAGGATACGGACAATGAATACATGTGGCAGGGTGATCCTGCATACTGGGCAGGTCGTAATCCGACACTGTTTCCAATGGTAGGAGCTACATGGGATAAAATCCTGCATATTAACGGTAAGGAATATAAAACCGGAAACCATGGTTTTACAAGAAGAAGTGACTTCACATGTGTGGAACATGATGACAATCACTGCATTATGGAACTCAAAGACAGTGAGGCAACACTGGCAGAATATCCATTCCATTTCACATTACGCATTCAGTATGTACTGGAAGGCAGAAAACTGTTCATCTATTATACGATCACAAATGACAACGAAGTTGATATGCCGTTCAATTTCGGTCTGCATCCTGCATTCAACTGTCCAACGGATGGTGGTGACTATGAAGACTATTATCTGCAGTTAAACCAGAACGAGACATTTGACTGGCTGGATACACATCTGAACAATGAAAACCGCATTGAACTGGATCGTGATGCTCTGGCAAAAACAATCATCATCAAAGATCCAAAATCCACAGAAGCATCATTAACCAATGGTAAACATGGTGTTACAGTTGGATTCAAGGATTATCCATGGCTCGCATTCTGGTCTCCGAATGCACCGTTTGTATGCATTGAACCATGGTATTCCCATACCGATTTTGAAGAAGTCAGGGTACCGTTTGAACAAAGAGAAGGAACACTCGTACTAAAACCGCATGAAACGTTTGAAACCAGTTATTCCATTCGAATCTGGTGACAAATAATAACAGCATAGAGAAAGGTAGAAACATGTTTAAAGTTATTATCAAAGACACAAACGAAGAAGTATCAAGAGCAGCTTTCAATGTCATGAAGGAAGTGCTCGACTCCAAGCCAAATCCGGTTCTTGGACTGGCAACAGGCTCCTCCCCGGTAGGTCTGTATAAGGAAATGATCAAAGATCATGAAGAGACAGGCAGATCATACAAAGACATCATCACCTTCAACCTTGATGAATATGTCGGTATTCCACGTGATCATGAACAGTCCTACTACACATTCATGCATGAAAACCTGTTCAACTACATCGACTGTCCGGAAGAAAACATCCATGTACCGGAAGGTAACACAGATGATCATGAAAAGGCATGTGTTGACTATGAAAATGCATTAAAGCAGCATGTTGTTGACATTCAGGTTCTTGGTATCGGTTCTGATGGTCACATCGCATTCAATGAACCAGGTTGCCCATTTGATTCTGAAACACACTTAATGGAACTGACAGAACAGACAAGAAGCGACAACGCAAGATTCTTTGATGGCGACATCAACCAGGTTCCAACATTATCCATTACACAGGGTCTTGGCAGCATCATGCGTGCAAAGAAGATTCTGCTCATCGCTACAGGTGCCAACAAGGCTGATGCTGTATGGGGCATGCTGAAGGGTGAAAAGACAACTGACTGTCCTGCTTCCATTCTGCAGGATCATGCTGATGTAACTGTCATACTTGACCGTGCAGCAGCTTCCCGTATCGCGTAACATCATTGAGATCATTCCTTTCAGGGAGTGATCTTTTTTTGGGCAAATCAGTATTCAGATCTGCATTCTTCTGTCATAATGACAGTATAAAAGGAAAGAAGGTATTACTTATGAGAATCATTGAATCCGCTCGTGAATATGATGCACTGTTAAAGGAAAACAGATCCGTATTTGTAGATTTCTATGCTGACTGGTGTGGACCATGCAAGATGCTTGCTCCGGTTGTGGAACAGATTGCAGAAGAAGTAAAGGATGTTGTATTTGTCAAAGTCAATGTCGATACAACACCGGATATTGCTTCCCGTTATGGCATCATGTCCATTCCGACTCTGATTGCTTTCAAGGATGGTCAGATCGCAGGTACTTCTGTCGGTTTCCAGCCAAAGGAAGCACTGATGTCAGTTGTCAATCAGGCAAGATAAAACAGTACAGGCACTGTCTGAATCAGACGGTGTTTTTTTGTGCTGTTTAGGAATTCTAAACAAAAAGTTAATTTTCCTGTTGCATAACGAGGATGTTTTTGACATAATATTGTAGTTTCATAAAAATGAAATAAAAGTTTACCATTACAAAACAGAAAGGGGTGGACTGCATGGATATCGGAGCACGGATCAGGCAGCTGCGTATCAAAAATGATCTGACACTGGAAGAACTTGCTTCCAGAACAGAACTGACGAAAGGGTTCCTTTCCCAGCTGGAAAGAAATCTGACTTCGCCATCCATTCAGACACTGGAAGACATCGCGGAAGCCCTCGGTGTGACAATGGCTGGATTCTTCTCGGAAGAAAAGGATGAGAAGATCGTCTTTACACCGGAGGATGCCTTTGTGGATGAAAGAGAAGGGTTTACGATTCACTGGATCGTTCCAAACGCACAGAAAAATGTGATGGAACCGATTCTGCTGGAATTGCAGCCTGGACAGTCATCGTTTCAGATTGAACCGCATAATGGACAGGAAATGGGGTATGTACTGTCCGGCAAGGTGCTGCTGGTACGGGAAAACAGCAAAAAGGGTGTTCTTGTGAAAAAAGGGGAAACCTTCTACATCAAAGGGGATCAGGCACATTGGCTGAATAACCCTGGTGTCAAAACGGCCATGGTGCTGTGGATCAGCACTCCACCGGAATTCTGAAGATCAATTAAAGGGGAATTGAAATGGCAAAAAAACTGATTGAAGTAAAGAATGTTGTAAAATCCTTTGGCAACCAGGTCGTCCTCAAGGGGATTTCTCTGGACATTTATGAAAATGAATTTGTAACTCTGCTCGGCCCGTCCGGTTGCGGTAAGACGACATTGTTGCGTGTCATTGCCGGATTTCTGGATGCGGATGAAGGCCATGTCATGATGGATGGAGAGGATATCGCAAAGGTACCTGCCTATAAAAGAGAATGTAATACGGTGTTTCAGCATTATGCGCTGTTCCCGCATCTGGATGTATATGACAATATCGCTTTCGGTCTGAAGATCAAGAAGATGCCGAAGGATATCATCCGCCAGAAAGTCATGCGTATGATTTCCCTGGTAGGTCTGGAAGGATATGAACATCGTGATGTCAAGGCGATGTCTGGTGGTCAGCAGCAGCGTGTTGCGATTGCCCGTGCTCTTGTCAATGAACCGAAGGTGCTGCTGTTAGATGAATCCCTTTCCGCACTCGATAAGAATCTGCGTAAGGAAATGCAGATCGAATTAAAGGAAATTCAAAGAGAAGTCGGTATCACCTTCATCTTTGTCACACATGACCAGGAAGAGGCTTTGACCATGTCGGACAAGATTGTCATCATGAAGGATGGAAATATCGAACAGATCGGTTCACCGACCGATGTATATAACACACCTGTCAATGAATACTGTGCCCGTTTCATCGGAGACTCCAATATCATTGACGGTATCATGAAGCATGATAATCTTGTCAGCTTTGATGATGCAGACTATGTATGTCAGGACTATGGCTTTTCCGAAAATGAGGCAGTTGATATTGTCATCCGTCCGGAAGACATTGATATTGTTCCAAGAAACCAGGGTCTTCTTAATGGAGAAGTCAAATCTGTCCTTTTCAAAGGTGTGCATTATGAAATCATAGCGGAAACTTCTTCCGGTACATCCAAAACAGTTACCATGCATGTCATTGCGGAGCATGACGTCGTGAATGAAGAAGCACATGAAAAAATCAGTGCAACTTCCTTCGCAATGGACCTTGAAGACGTTCCAAATCTCAGCAAGGATGAAGTTGTCGCAAGAGCCAATGCCCAGGCATGGAATGATGATGAAGAAGATGTGTCCATTCCAAATGTGGAATTTGATGTGGAGCCGAAAGTTGGAAAATATGACTGCACATTCTCCACAGCAGCCGGCACTTCCATCACGGTTACAATCAATGTTGTTGAACCGAAGACAGTCGATGACAAGGAAAATGAAGAGTCCATTCAGGCATTTGACTTCTATCGTACGGTGGATGATATCAAAGAATCCATCGCGCTGGATACGGATCTGATCCGTTGGGCAGATGCCTATGCATGGTCCATGGAAGATGACTCCAGAGTTGAAATCTGGGATGTCAAGTATGACTTCGATGATGAAAACATCAGCGAAGGTGATTACCGCATCACATTCTCCACACAGGGAAGAGAGCTGAAACTGGAAACAACGGATAAGCATGAAGTTGGTGAAAGAGTCGGTCTGAAGTGGAATCCAGAAGATATTCATGTTATGAGAAAGATGGGGTAAGGTGAGATGAAATCATTTGCCAAACTCATTACACCGTATGTAGTGTGGATGTTTGCCATGATCATCGTACCGATGCTGATGATCGTGCTGTATGCATTTACCGTACAGGGAAACAGTGTACTGACACTGCAGTTTACGCTGTCCAATTTTGCCAGATTCTTCTCTGATCCGATCTTTCCGGCAGTATTGCTTCGCTCATTGAAGATGGCATTATTCACAACTGTTTTCTGCATCATGATCGGTTATCCGATTGCCTATATCATGGCACGCTTCAAGCCATCCAGCCAGGGACTCTGTGTATTGCTTGTCACTCTTCCAATGCTGATCAACATGCTGGTAAGAACATATGCATGGAAGGGTATTCTGTCCAATTTCGGTTTCTCTTCTGAAATCAATGTCTATATCGGTATGGTATACAACTTCATACCGTATATGATTCTGCAGATCTATACAGCATTATCGAAGATCGATCCTTCTTTGATCATTGCCGCTCATGATCTTGGCGCAGATGATCGGGAAACATTCATGCGTGTTACACTGCCGCTTTCCTTAAGTGGTGTGGTTTCAGGTATTACACTTGTATTCCTGCCGGCTGTATCATCCTTCTTCATCCCAAAGTTCCTTGGTGGAGGACAGTACGTGCTGATTGGTAATCTGATTGAAGACTATTTCGTATCAACCGGAGACTGGAACTTCGGTGCTGCGATCTCCATGATCATGGCGCTGATTATTCTTGGTTCCATGTATATCACAAGAAAACTGGATAAACAGATCGGGGAGGAGGAAGACTGATGGACCGCAGAAACGGAATCGGATCAAAGATTGCTTTTGCATTACTTCTCATCTTCCTGTATGTGCCGATTATCTATGTTGTTGTATTCAGTTTCAACAGCACCAAGTCTTTGACAAACTTTACCGGATTCTCCACAAAGTGGTACGAATCCATGTTCAAAAACAGAGCTCTGATGGAATCGATCTGGACAACGGTATCCATTGCGGTAATTGCCACAATCGTTTCCACCTTTGTCGGAACCATCACAGCCATCGGCCTTTCCAAAAACAGAAAGGTCATCAGAGAACTTGTCAATCAGGTCAACAACCTGCCGATGCTCAATCCGGAAATCGTTACAGCAATCGGATTCATGCTTCTGTTTTCATCCATGCGGATTGAAACAGGATATGTAACGATGTTGTTAGCGCATATTGCCTTCTGTATTCCATATGTCATGCTTTCCATTCTGCCACGATTAAGAGCACTGGATCCAAATATCGCTGAAGCTGCAATGGATCTTGGCTGCACACCATGGCAGGCAATGTGGAAAGTCATCATTCCACAGATCAGAGGCAGTATCTTTGCCGGGGCATTAGTCGCATTTACAATGTCATTCGATGACTTTGTCATCTCTTTGTTTACAACAGGACCTGGTGTTTCCAATATCTCGATCTATGTGTATTCCAATGTCAAGCGTGTCAATCCAACAATCAACGCACTATCTACACTGATCGTCATATTCGCAACGATCCTGCTGATACTGACGAATGTCGTACCGATGATTCACGAAAGGAGAAACAGAAAAAATGAAGTCAATCAATAAGGTAACAAAAACATTACTTGTCTGCAGCATTGCAGTACTGACAGGATGCGGATCATCCGCTTCTTCCATCACGGATACCGTCGATGCGCAGGAACAGTTCGGATGTTCTGTCATCAATGTTTACAATGCCGGTGAATATATCGGTGAAGATGTTATTTCCAACTTTGAAGCAATGTATAACGCAAGAGTCAACTATGACACATTTGAATCCAATGAAATCATGTATACAAAGCTTCTTGGCGGTTCTTCCTATGATGTGCTCATTCCATCTGACTACATGATCGAAAGACTGATTGGCGAAGATATGCTGCAGCCTCTTGATAAGAGTGTCATGGAACATGAAGATGAACTTGATCCTGCTGTATTGGAAATGAGAAAGGCATATGATCCGGAAGGTAAATATTCCATGCCTTATTTCTGGGGTACAGTCGGTATCGTTTATGATACAACAGTTGTTCCAACAGAAAAGATCGAAAAAGAAGGATGGGAAATCCTGCGTGATACAGACTATGCAGGAAACCTGTACTACTATGATTCACAGCGTGATGGATTCATGGTTGCTTTCAAGGCACTTGGTTATTCCATGAACACAGAAAACGAAGATGAAATCAATGCGGCTTATGAATGGCTCAGAGAAATGAATCAGACAATGTCTCCATCCTTTGTCACTGATGAAGTCATCGATGGTATGGTCAATGGTAAGAAAGCTCTTGCGATCATGTATTCCGGTGATGCTGCATATGTATTATCTGAAAATGAGAACATGGCATGGTTTGAACCGGAAGAAGGTACAAACAAGTGGGCTGATGCCATGGTCATTCCGAAGAATGCTTCCTGTGCAGGCCTTGCCAATGCATTCATCAACTATGCAACATCCTATGACGTACAGTATGAAAACTCCGATTATGTAGGCTACACATCTGTTCGCAGCGATGTCGCTGATGAAATGTATGATGCTGGCGGAACATACGAAGGTATCTCTGCTTACAAACCAAGAAGCGATGGAAAGAATGATGAAGTGTTCCATTACAATGCAACTCTGACAAAGAAACTTGCAGATCTTTGGAATAAAGTAAAGATTCAGTAACTCATATAGGCAGGTTTACCGTTATGGCAGACCTGCTTTTATCATTGCAAAGATTCCGCTATATGACGATTACCTGGATGATGCATTGATTGATGGCAATCCTGTATTAGATCACGATGGAATTCTGATGCGGGATATCATGAAAGCTAAAATCAAAAATGGTGATTCCTGCATAACATGTAATTCACGTCAGAAAAGCAGGAACTGCTGATATTTCTTTTTTCATTTTTCTGTTGCATTATGATTACATTTTTGGTATTCTTATTAAGCACTGAACAAAGCAATGGTTCGTTAGCCAAGTGGTAAGGCAACAGACTGCAACTCTGTGAGCGCCGGTTCGACCCCGGCACGAACCTCCATATCTGGGGAAGTGGCGGAATCGGTAGACGCATCGGACTTAAAATCCGGTGATGGAAACATCGTGAGGGTTCGAGTCCCTTCTTCCCCACCATCCATTACAGAATATACCGCTGATGCGGTTTTTTTTGTTAAATCCGAATACATTACTCATAATAATCACTTTTTTTATTGTATGTAACTATGTGGTCTGCTATGATACAGCTGTATTGCATATAAAGAACGATATGGGTTGTAATGAACATATACGGGCAGTATAGCTGATTCATATAAGATCTGTAGCTTTTCTATGGCAGGGTACAGATCTTTTTCTTGCATGAAATCATGTTGATTACATACCGATATGAGGAGGAACTACACCGATGAAAAAAATGATGCAGCTTCTGCTTACAGGCCTGATGGCAGTAACGATGTTTTCCGGATGTACCGGTAAAACAGATCATGATGGAAAGGTTTCCATCAGCATGTATATGTGTGATCGATCTATGTTTAAGGAACTGACACCATGGCTGGAAGAAAAGTTTCCGGATATTGATTTTACTTTTGTGCAGAGTTTTAACACAATGGAATACTACAAGGATCTGATCGGACGGGGTGAGAAGATGCCGGATGTGATTACATGCCGTCGTTTCTCACTCAATGATGCAGCATCCTTATCTGAATACCTGATGGACCTGAGCCGTACGGATGTGGCAGGTACATTCTATTCCAGTTATCTTGAGAATAACCGTGAAGAGATTGGTGCCATCAGATGGCTGCCGATGTGCGCGGAAGTTGACAGTATCGTTGCCAATAAAAAGCTGTTTGATCAGCATAATATAGATTTGCCAACTAACTACAGCGAATTCACTGCCGCAATCGATGCTTTTGAACAGCTTGGAATCAAGGGATTTGATACAGACTGGTATTATGACTATACATGCCTTGAAACAATGCAGGGATCAGCAATTCCGGAATTGATGAGTCTGGAAGGTACTTCCTGGAGACGTGCTTATGAAAGTGAAACAGAAGGGCATCAGGTTGGACTTGATGATGTTGTATGGCCGGTTGTTTTTGAAAAGTATGAGCAGTTCCTCAAAGATGTTCATTTTGAAAAAGGTTCCGAAGAACAGCAGTTTACAGTTACAACTCAGCCGTTTCTGATTGGTGAAACAGCGATGATCCGCAATACTGCAGCATTTGCGGACAGCGTTACGTTGGAAAATGAAAAAGTTGAAGCTGTCATGCTTCCGTATTTTGGTGAAACAAGTGAAGATAACTGGGTACTGACTTATCCAATGTGTCAGCTTGCCGTATCAGCTGAAGTAGCCAAAGATTCTGCTAAGGAAGCAGCAGTCAATGAAGTTCTGATGGCAATCTTTTCGGATGACGGGCAGAAACATGTTGCGGCAGGTACTTCTGTACTTTCCTACAACAAGGAAGTCAAAATCACCCCAAGCAATTCTCTGGCTTATATTCAGGACTGTATTGCATCCAACCATCTCTATCAGCGCCTTGCTTCTACGGAAATCTTCGGTATTTCTCAGGATGTTGCACATAATATGATGATGGGAAAATTTGATGCAAAGCAGGCATATGACGAGTTCAACCGCCAGATTACACAGTATGTAGATCCGGATACAAAAGAAATTCTGTTTACACAGAAAACAGCGTATTCCAATGACTTTGGGGAACATGGATCTGCAGCTGCTTCCTCTTTGATGAACACACTGCGTCAGTTCCAGGAAGATGATATTGCGATCGGATATGCTTCTGTTGCCAGCTCCAGTATTTATGAAGGTGAATATACATTACAGCAGGTGAAGTGGGTCATGACATTCCGCAATGCAATTTATCGTGGTAATTATACAGGGGAAGAGGTCAGAAGAATCATGGAATGGCTTGTCAATGTAAAAGAAGATGGTTCCAATCCGGTTCATCATTACAACCAGATGCCTGTTACAAGCGGTCTGGAATACACAGTACAGGAACTTGAAAAAGGCAAGTACGAACTGAAAGATATTTCCATTCAAGGAGAGCCATTAGATGAAAACAGAACGTATTCTCTGATGATGGTTGGTGTGGATACATACCTTGAACATCCGACTTTCTGCAACTGTCCGATGCCGGAAGACATCAAAGCAAAGCGTGAAGCTGACTATGTCACTGACTATTCCAGTCAGGAGGCAGTGGCAGAAGTACTTCGTAATACAAAGCAGTTTGCTGCACCAACAGATTACGTCACAATCACAAAGTAAAAAATACAGAAAGGAAACACGGCTATGAAAAAGAAAATCATTACAGCAGTACTGCTTGTAATTCTGTGCATCGTCACACTTTTCACCGGGTTTTCTTTTTCCGGTTTCGTATCGGAAACGGTTTATGAGGAAAGTGTATCCCATCTGAGTGAAATCTTTCATCAGGCAAATCAGACATTGAATTCTCTTGTATCTGTCAACTGGAGCCGTATGAACATGTGGGCACCATATCTGAAGGAAACACAGGATATGGATCAGATTGACGCCTATATCGATATGGCACGCCGGGAAAGCAGTTTTACAGATTTCTGTTTCATATCCAAAAACGGATACTATCTTTCCAGTTCCGGGAATACCGGATATCTCGATCTGAGTGAGAAACTGTCTGATCTGATGATTGAACGTGTTCCTGTTGTCGCGAATTCCGTTGTTCCGGATCAGCCGGAAATCATGGTGTTTGCTGTTCCGATCGACCATGGCGTATACCGTGGTTTTGAATATGATGCTATTGCGATCACCTTCAATAATTCTGATATGGTGGAAGCACTGAAGATCTCCGCTTTTGGAGGTTATGCCAGTACATTTGCCATTCTTCCGGATGGAAGAGTTGTTGTTGATAATGCTTCCTCCTCCATGGGAAAAGTACGTAATGTTCTTGCAATGCTCAAACAGCATGGCGGCATGAGTGAAGAACAGATCAATCAGCTCGAAGACAATTTCAGAGCAGGAAGTTCCGGAAGTCTGTTGTTCAATATGAATGGGAAGTCGTATTACCTCGTCTATGAAGCTGCTGACTTTCAGGATTGGATCGTTACAGGGATTGTTGCGGCAGATATTGTCAATGCCAATATGAACCGGCTGCAGTACATTACAATGTTTGTTGTGTCTGTGATTGCAATTGGTGTCATGGTCGTTGTTGTTGTGATGATCATCATACAGAACAGACAAAAATTGAAAGAAAAAGATCACGCTCTGGATATTCGTGATGCACTCTTTTCAAAACTGTCAGAAAACATTGATGATGTATTCATAATGGTGGATGTCAGAACGTTGAAGGTGGAATATGTTTCACAGAATGTTGAGAAACTGATCGGTGTAACCGAAGCATCACTTTATGAAGATGTACATAATCTGGAATCCATTATCTATGGAGAAGATGTAATCAGCGTATTACATGAGATCTATAGTATAGAACAGGGAACTCAGAAGGAATGGGACAGGGAGTATGTCCATCAGAAAACTGGTGAGCGACGATGGTTCCATACGGTTGTACTATGTACTGAGATCGATCATGAAAAGAAATTCATCATGGATCTGTCCGATCGTACAAAAGACAGGATGATTAATTTGAAACTTGAGGAAGCTGCTGTGGCAGCCCAGTCTGCCAACCAGGCAAAGACTTCCTTCCTGAATAACATGTCCCATGATATCCGTACACCGATGAATGCGATCATTGGTTTTACCAATATCGCCATGAAACAGGTACAGAATGAGGAAGTCAGAAACTGCCTGCATAAGATCAGCTCTTCCTCGGAACACCTGCTGACATTGATTAACGATGTTCTGGATATCAGCAGAATTGAAAGCGGAAAGGTGAAGTATACTCCTGTTCCGGTGGATATCCGTACGATATCGGATATGGTATGCAGTATTATGCAGGGATTCCTGACAAATCGTTCGATTCATTTTGAGACACGATTTGATACACCGCAATGGCCATATGTGATGGCTGACGATGTCAGAATCCGTGAAGTGCTTGTGAATATTCTTGGTAATGCAGTCAAGTTCACAGAAGATGGCGGAACTATTTCCTTCGAAATATCATATCGGAATGAAAATGAAGAAGGACCGATATATGTCACATATCTGATTTCTGATACAGGTGTAGGTATGAGTGAAGAATTCCTTACCCATATCTTTGATGAATTTTCCCAGGAAGCTAACAATGCCAGAACACAGTATCGTGGCACAGGACTTGGTATGGCGATTACAAAACGTTATGTGGACCTGATGGGTGGAACGATTCATGTTGAAAGTAAAAAAGGTGTCGGTTCAACTTTTACAGTGGAACTCCCATTTGAGAAAACAGATGCGGATTCGGTGCATCCAGTCATTGCGGATGTCAATGCAGTATCATTGGAAGGCATCAGAGTTCTTCTTGCGGAAGATAATGA
>JAEDEK010000195.1 GCA_016293365.1 Bulleidia sp.
CTTTTGACAGTGCCGGAGGCACACCGGTATCACCGAAAACCGGTCTGACAAAGGCAATTCTTCTGGATGAAGGATGGCTGACAGGTTTCCGTACAGCCGGCGCCACACTTGTATGTGCAAAGCATCTTGCCCCAAAGAACATTACTAAAGTCGGTATCTGCGGTACAGGTACGCAGGCACATGCCATCCTGTCCATGACACCATATGTGCTTGGTAAGCAGAAGGTTGTTGTCTATGGCTATACAAAGGAGCTGACAGATGCATTTGTGGCCGAATTCAAGGAAAAGGGATTTGATATTGAACCAGCCTATGATGTCAAGACTGTCTGTGATCAGTGCAACTACATTGTTACTGCCACAACAACAATGACACCACTCATTACAGCTGACATGATAAAACCAGGCACACATATCACTGGAGTCGGAGCGGATGCCGGTGGAAAGAATGAAATTGATGCAAGTGTATTTGCTGTGGCAGATCTTGTTGTCAATGATTCCAAGAGTCAGTGTACAGTCGATGGTGATACATCCTTTTCTTTAAAGAAAGGTACCATTACAGAAGATGCCATCATTGAACTTGGCACACTGATTCATGTTGGAAAAGGCAGAGAAAACGACGGGCAGATCACAGTCGCTGATCTGACAGGTATTGCTGTACAGGACATCATCGCTGCAGAAATGGCATGCCGGCTTCTTGGTGAATAACAGTTCAGTCCATGCATGATGCATGGGCTTATTCATGCAAAAAAACTGCTCCGTTTATGGAGCAGCTGATTATGCTTTAGACAGCTGATTATTCAGGACAAACAGAATATCCTGCACACGGTCCATTGCGGTTTCCACCTGTTTGCGATAATCCGAGATTTTTGACTGTACAAACAGATCCGCAAACAGTCCATCAAACAGATAATCCGCAAAGACAAGGAATGAGTCGATTTCTATGTGAATACCTTCCACATCCTGGATATCTTCCAGTTCAGCACGGAATCTGGCAAGTTCCTTTTTCGCACGTTCCACACATCTGGAAGCATCGTCAATTCTGCTGTGTTTCATCATACCGGTGAAGATATTCCCACCGAACAGATCAAACATGCCCCAAGTGGAAGCACTGTCCAGATGATCTTTTGCCTCTTTCAGATGATCCAAAGCGATTTCACCAGCCAGAATGGCTTCACGGATTTCCTTTTTCCGATCATATACTTCGTACATAAACGGTCCTCCTTAACGGAACATGTAATACACAATGGAGCCGATTGCTCCAATCAGAACAAATGGAACAACGAAGGTTGCCATACCGATCATCGCAATTGCCAAAGCACCAACGATGATATAACCGATCAGAGAAATGATCAGTCCTACGACCTTGAAACCAAGTCCTAATAGAAAGCCTGTCATTTTAAACATGGCGATAATCATAAGAATCAGAAACAGAAAACTCAACATAACATTTACCTTCTTTCGTCATAATAGATCAGGTGAGGAATATATGTGCATGCAGATCAGAATACTCACCTTGGTCTGATGAGAATAAGTATAGTCAGATCTGATCAGATGATAAATCACAGAAATGGAAAATCAGGATATATTATTCCTCCAATATGGAAAAATCAGAATTTTCCCTTCCGCTCCAGAGCAGCTTTTGCCTGTGCTAGTCTTTTTTCATCAATCTGACCACTGGCAACCATCTGATTCATCCACATGGAAAGAGAATCCGATGCCAGGGCAATCTGTTCAATACCTCTCTGGATTCTGACAAAATCAGAAAGTTCATCTTCAGATACCTGTGAATCCGCTGTGATCTCAATCAGCCTGTCCTTTTCATCTTCCAGAGAATTCAATGTTGCCAGCGTATTCAGAACAATCTGTGCCAGATCCTTCATCTTGATCTCAGGTACATTTTCCTTTCCGATCGGACACATTTTTGAGCAGTAATAGTTGCACAGCATCGGCTTCCTGTAAGCTTTCGCCATGGCAAGTACTTCTTCCGGATGCACTTCGGATTTACCACTCTCATATTTTTCAATGCGACTTTCCGATACAAAAACAAGCTTTTCACTTGCCTGCGCACGTGTCAGACCAGCCTCTTCACGTGCTAACTGAAATATATTTTTATCTTCACGAATTGATTTTTTCCCCATAATGCAGATATACCTTTCACAAAACTTCTATTCAATTATAGACAGAACAGAAAAGCCTGTACAGGAAAAACAGTGCCATCCCGTCTTCATAAAATGATTGAATGATGACATTGTCGCAGGTTCTGATGGATCATAAAAAGCACCGGCATAAATCACCCGTGTTTTTGAACAACTACAATTCCATCAGCGTGTACTATAATCCTGATGTGATTCCATCTGTTACACAGGTACCCTGATAAGTAACCAGTGTTATCAGGTACAGAATGATACCTTGACAGCCTTCACATAAAGACACTTCCGCTACTTTTTGCCAGGAATTGTCAGCTGAAAGCATACTCTTCAGACTGTCATTTTTTTCAG
>JAEDEK010000196.1 GCA_016293365.1 Bulleidia sp.
ACTGTCGCATTATGCCTTATATCCGGAAGCAACCTGCTCCATTCATCATTTGCGTATGTATTCTCGCCTTCTGAAAGCATGACATTGTATCTTACTCTTGCCATATACACCAGATTATTAAAATCGCAGGCAAGCTTCATCATATATGCTAGCTTTTCACTTACTTTTTCTGATAGTTCAGCCGTTAAAGAAGCAAAATCATCATATTCATTCAAATCAATATGATTTTTCAACACATATTCCAAAAGAGACCCTTTCGTTGACTTCTGAATCTGCTTATCCAGATAGAAAGCTTCCTCCTGCGTCAGCTCTATTGTAAGGTTGTCTCTCCAATCATCATGATAAATCGGAAGATTCCAGAATCTAATATTGCCGATATCTCCTGCATCCGAATCATCCTTATCATTTTCCTCTGCATCATCATTTCTGTTTCCTAACCGGCTGACAGACTTCTGTTCTTTTAGCTTTACCGCCAATGAAACATACTCTGGTATAGACAGACCATAATCACAGAATATTCCAAAGGTACGAATTCCATTCCAGTAAATATCTGAAGGTTTTCTCGCCACCCAGCCATTTGGCAGAACACGGGTTCCAATGACTCCTTCTGCCTTTGGATCTGCTTCTAACAGCCTGATTCCACAATCTTTTTCAGCAGAATCAATCGCCCTAAGAACTCTGTTAACATCTTTCCCATATCTACCATCGACAGCTTCTCGAAGCACATATGGAACAATTAGAAAATACTTTGCCCTGGTCTGGATGGTAGAAGTCCCCGGAAAGAAATAATTGGCAAAAGCATCACGAATAATGCCGATTCCAAGTTCATCGACTGCTCCCTGTTCACTCAGAAGGTTGATCACATCTAATGCCTTCTGCCGGTCTTCTTTTGAAAAATCTATCCATCCTAACTGCATGTTTTCACTTCCTTATTTCTTCGTCAAATATGTATCTTCCACATAAGTCTCTGGTGTCGCCTCTTCAATTACGCCAGACTTTGGATCAAAGATATATTTCTTCTTCAATCTCTCATACAGTACAGAACCTACCGTTTCCATTACCTGTTTCATCATATCCGGATCATCAAATAGTTTTCTGAAAAACTGGTCATTCTGCTCATATCTGTCTGCTGCCATATTCGGAAAATCCTTTTCAAACAACAACATAAAGGTTGCCCTGTCATTGTTCTTTGCGTAGCTCTGCCACTTCTCCTGATTGGCATAATCATTTTCCATCTGAACAAGTACTTTATCCATTTCTGTAAAATGTGTTCCATACTTTTCATTTATCTTATCAATAATTACTGTCAGCGGATCTTTCTTAGGCTCTCTATGACCGGAATCACCGGAGATAGGTGTATATCCGCCTTCTGTGCTTTCAAGTTCTATCGGACCTTCAAAGTCTTTTTCCAGCTTATAGTATTCAAGAAGAACTTTGTCATCAATATTTATCTTCTCTCCACCATGTCCTTTTGGAAGCATCGTGTATAAAAACTTTGAATAAATACTGAATCTGTGAATATCCTTGTCAAATAACCTGCATACCTGTGTAATATAGGCATACACACGATTAAAGCTTGCCAATGTAGACTTGAATATATCCTGTTTTTCAACTTCAAGTACTTCATATCTGTCTACCGCTGGTCTTAACTGTCCCTGGAGTTTTCCAAGATCACCAGCTGATTGATTCTCACTCTGATAGAAAATATCTGCAAATTTATCCACTTCTGATTTTTGATATACCCTGAAATCATCCAAGGTGTTCTTCATGTCATATACAACATTAGGATCTGTTTCCTCCAAGAGCACAGTTTCCTCATAGAATGGCTCAAAAGATGCTTTGATATCCTCTGCTGAATTCACAAAATCAAGTACAAAGGTATCTACTTTTCCTCTTGTAGTACGATTCAATCTTGATAAAGTCTGTACTGCCTTTACACCGGACAATTTCTTATCCACAAACATGGTGTGAAGCAATGGTTCATCAAAGCCTGTCTGATATTTTTCCGCAACAACAAGGATTCCATAATCATCTGTATGGAATGTTTCCGGTAAAGCCTTTTCTTTGATTGTCTTGCCTTCTTTATCCTTGTTCATTCCCTCTTCAGTAAACACATCATCGTTATCTTTCACTTCACCGGAAAAAGCGACTAACACTTCAAGGTCATTCAGTCCTTTTTCTTTTATCTGTCTCTTAAATTCCTGCACATATCGTACTGCATGAAGTCTGGATGGTGTAACAACCATAGCCTTCGCTCTGCCACCTATCTTATGTCTTGTGACATTCATAAAATGTTCCAGCATAATGGCGGTCTTCTGAGAGATATTATGTGGATGCAGTGTCTCATAATTTACAATAGCCTTTGAACCTGCTGTTGTATCAAATTCCGGATTATCCTCAATAATCTTGGCAATCTTGTAATACATTTTGTAGGTCATATAGTTCTGCAAAACATCCAAGATGAAATGCTCCTCTATTGCCTGTCTCAT
>JAEDEK010000197.1 GCA_016293365.1 Bulleidia sp.
ATAGAATTTACCATAACGGATTCCAACTGTCCCTTCCGGTAAATCTGGTGCTACATGGCATCCGAATACCCCGTCCACACCATCCAGTACACCTGCATCGATCAGTCTCTGTGCTCCGCCATTGCCTTCTTCGTCCGGCTGAAAGATAAAAACCACCGTTCCATTCAGATGTTCCTTATCATGTGCCAATGCGAGCGCAGCCCCGATCAAAGAGGCTGTATGCACATCATGTCCACAGGCATGCATGTACCCTTTATTCTTTGAAGCAAATGCACATCCGGTTTTTTCTTCTACCGGCAATGCATCGATATCTGCACGCAATGCGACGGTTTTACCACCCTTGCCAAGATGGAGTATACCGACAACAGCTGTATCAAGATATCGCTTTGTTTCAATGCCGTTTTCCTTCAGAACACGCTCAATCAGATCTGCCGTATAGTATTCATGGTTGCCGGTTTCCGGACAGGCATGAATTTCCTTACGGATCTGACACACCTTTTTCAGCAGTTCATCTGTTATGACATCATTCATAAAGATGTTCCTTCCAGTTTTCTAAGAAATCCTTCCAGACGATCCAGTCCTTCTTTCAGAGCACCATCGTCATAACAATACGTCAGACGTACATGTCCTTCGCATCCAAAGCAGCTTCCAGGTGTCAATGCCAGCTTGGCTTCCTCAATCAGTCTGCGGCAGAACATATCCGATGTCATACCGTATTTTTCGATGGATGGGAACACATAGAAACCGCCAAGAGGAACCGTAAATGACAGTCCCATCTTTTCCAGACGATCCATGACATAGGCTCTTCTTTTTTCATATGTATTTCTTATCGCAGATACATCACAATCCAGTGCTTCCAAGCACGCCTTCTGAAAAGGTGCAGGTGTGGACACAACAACATATTGGTGAATCAGTTCCAGACGTTCCTTGATGGATTGAGGCATCATCAGATATCCCATACGCCATCCTGTCATGGCATATGGTTTTGAGTAACTCTGTACGACAATGATCTGATCCCTGTATTCACTTCTTTCCGCAAAGGAATGATAGTCATCTGTATAGATGAGCTGACGGTATACATCATCACAGATCACAAACATGTTCTTACCATCAATAACATCCACAACAGCTGCAAGACTTTCTTCATCATAGATGCAGCCGGTTGGATTGTTCGGTGTGTTGATGATGATTGCCTTTGTCTTATCACTGACAAACTGCACAAGCTTCTGCTTTCTGATCTGAAAGCCATCCTGTGATGTATCCATCAATACCGGTACACCACGGCACATCAGAACAATCTGCTCATACAGTCCAAAAGCAGGAGTCGGAATGATGACTTCATCTCCCGGATTGAGAATGCCAAACAGACTGACAAACAGTCCTTCCGTAGCACCTGCAGTTACAATAATCTCATCTGCACTGTAAAAAAGTCCATTATGTTCCTTCTCAAATGCAGAGATCTTTTCAAGAAGCTGACGATCTCCGTTATTGGCGATGTAATGTGTTTCGCCATGATGCAAAGAGGTGCATGTTGTGTCTATCACAGATGATGGTGTATCAAAATCCGGTTCTCCAAGCGTCAGCGCAACACATCCGGGTGTTTTTGCGGCAAGGGCAGAATATTCACGGATTGCACTGCGTCTTAAGCCATAAACCGCATGATTGAGAAGGTCAGCCATGGCGCCTCCTTGCCTGTGTGAATGTTTCATCACAATCCAGTGTCGCAAAATAATCATCGAGTGACTGAGCTCTGCGGATCATGGATAATGTTCCATCCTTTTTCAGCATATATTCTGCCGGACGCAGTTTTCCATTGTAGGTATAGCCCATGGAATGACCATGTGCACCACCATCATGGATGACAAGCACATCCCCTTTAACAACAGACGGAAGGCTGCGATCAATCGCAAACTTGTCGTTGTTTTCACACAATGAACCAACCACATCAAATACACCTGCGGATGGTTCGTTTTCCTTTCCAACAACCGTAATATGATGATATGCACCATACAGAGCAGGTCTCATCAGACAGCTTGCCGTAGCATCCACACCGATATATTCCTTATAAATATGTTTCTTTCCAATCACACGTGTGACAAGATATCCATGAGGACCTGTCATGAATCTTCCCAGCTCTGTACATAGAGATGGACGGAGTTTCTCATCGGTAAAGATACTTTCATAGACTTCCTTTACCTGTGCACCAACTCTGATGATATCAACTTTCTTTTCTTCCGGTTTATATGGAATACCGATTCCACCGGAAAGATCAATAAAGGAAAGGCAGACACCAGTTGTATTTCTGATTTCCTGTGCCAGGGAAAACAGTTCCTTTGCCAAAGAAGGGTAATAATCTTCATTCAATGAGCAGGAAGAAAGCATGGCATGGACCCCGAACTTCTTTACTCCTTTATTCCTGAGAATAGAGATTGCTTCGATAATCTGATCATGCGTCATCCCGAACTTGGAATCATACAGATGTCCGAT
>JAEDEK010000198.1 GCA_016293365.1 Bulleidia sp.
ATGTATTGCATCAACATCCTAGCAGATGAGATTTACTCTGATAATACGCTGAGGCTGAACCATTGACATAACTGATTAATTGTCTACCAGTCATTTTTATTTGCATCAAAAAAGAACGTTATTTGCATATTTTTCAATAAACAAATGAATGCCGTTGTTCATATTTATGTCTTTTCGTCATTTTGATTAACCGAAAGAAAAAACAGGATTCTCATCAATCCTGTTTCAGATATTCTTTTACAACTGCCACATGCATGATGACAGCTGTTTCCAGCGCCTTTTCACCCGGCATGAAATACGGAGAATGCAGTGGATATTCACAACCCGCACCAATATGGTAGAAACTGCCACAGGCATAATCCACATAACAGCCGAAATCCTCTGTTGTCATAAGCGGTTCCATTATTTCCACAACATTGTCTGTACCAAATGCATACAATGCCGCTCTGCAGGCAACATCCGTTTCCCCGTCTGTATTGACAATCCCGCCATAGCTTTCTTTCATAGACATTTCATAAGATGCCCCACTGGTTTTGCATGCATCGACCACGCATTGCTGCAGTCTCTGTTTCAGATGTGCTCTGTTTTCTTTTCCAAGCGAGCGGATGATACCACTGAAACGTGCTTCATCCGCAATCGTATTGCGGACAGTACCTGCATGCATCATACCAACAGACACAGCGCATCTGTCTTTTTCACTGCGATGAATTTCGTCAATAGCACAGATGGCTTTAGCAGCTGTAACCAGCGCATCAATTCCCTTTTCCGGTTGAGCACCATGAGAAGCCTTACCTTTGATTGTCACATCAAACATGTCACTTGCTGCATAGAATTTGCCATAACGGATTCCAACAGTGCCTTCCGGTAAATCTGGTGCTACATGGCATCCGAATACCGCATCCACACCATCCAGTGCACCTGCATCAATCAATCTCTGTGCACCGCCATTTCCTTCTTCATCCGGTTGGAAAATAAAGACAACAGTTCCATTCAGCTGACCTTTCTGCTCAGCTAATGTCATTGCAGCACCTAACAGCGAAGCAGTGTGTACATCATGACCACAAGCATGCATGACGCCTGATTTTTTCGAAGAAAAGGCACAATCTGTTTTTTCCTCCACCGGCAACGCATCCAGATCAGCACGTAATGCGACGGTTTTACCACCCTTACCACAATGAAGTATGCCGATCACCGCAGTATCCAGATACCGCTTTGTTTCGATCCCGCATTCCTGCAGAACACGTTCTACAAGTTCTGCAGTCTGATATTCCTGATTCCCCAGTTCCGGGTTTTCATGGATCCGTTTTCGCAGTTCTGCTGTTTTTTTAAGAATTTCTTTTGAGATCATCCGTTCATTCATGGCAGTTACCTTCCAGTCTGCCGATAAACTTCTCCAGTCGATCCAACCCTTCCTTTAACTGCCCTTCATTGTAACAGTATGTCAGACGCACATGACCTTCACACCCAAAGCAGCTGCCTGGGGTTAAGGCAAGACCACCTTCTTCAATCAGTCTTCTGCAAAACTGATCGGAGGTCATCCCATACTTTTCAATGGAAGGAAAAACATAGAAACCACCCAGTGGTGTCACAAAGGATAACCCCATATCCTGCAGTCTTTTCATCACATATGTTCTTCTTTTTGCATATGTTTCCTTCATTTCTGAAACATCGCAGTCCAGAGCTTCCATGCACGCCTTCTGAAATGGAGCAGGCGTGGAAACAACTGTGTACTGATGTATCAGTTCCACTCTTTCCTTGATGGCATATGGCATCATGACATATCCCATACGCCACCCTGTCATGGCATATGGCTTGGAATAACTCTGGATCACAATGATCTGTTCTTTCAGCTGTGTCATTTCCGTAAAGGAATGATAATCCTGCGTATAGATCAGCTGACGGTATACATCATCGCAGACCGCAAAGATATTCCTACCTGTAATCGCACCGCAGATTGCCTGCAGGCTTTCATCATCATAAATGCAACCTGTCGGATTGTTCGGCGTATTGATGATGATCGCCTTTGTTCTGTCATTGACCAGTGCCTGCAATTTCTCCTTTTTGATCTGAAAGTGATCAGCAGATGTATCGAGAAATACAGGAACCCCCCTGCATAAACGGACAATCTGTTCATACAGGCCAAACGCTGGGGTTGGAATAATCACTTCATCTCCCGGATTCAGAATCCCAAACAGAGTAATGAACAGTCCTTCCGTGGCACCGGATGTCACAATGATTTCATCTGCACTGTAGTCAAGACCATTGCACTGTTTTTCAAAGGCAGAAATCTTTTCCAGAAGTTCTCTGTTTCCACTATTTGGGATGTAGTGTGTTTCGCTATGGTGCAATGACTGACACGCCTGTTCAATCACAACAGACGGCGTATCAAAGTCAGGTTCTCCAAGAGTCAAAGCAACACATCCTGGCGTTTTTGCCGCAAGAGCGGAATATTCA
>JAEDEK010000045.1 GCA_016293365.1 Bulleidia sp.
TTGTAGTTTTCATAAGGCGTTTTCAATGTGTATAAAATGTGAAGATTAGCGATTTACCTTTTGTTTACAAAAAAATTTCCTGTGATATATTAGTCACATGAACTTTTTCAGATGAAAATGTTCTAAAAAACTTGATAGCGAAAGGGGATTTTGACATTCATGAAGCTGCTTGAAGATAAGATTTTAAAAGATGGTCTGATTCTGGAAGGAGACATTCTGAAAGTGGATAATTTCCTGAATCATCAGATGGACACAGTACTTCTTGATGAAATGGGAAAAGAGTTTTCCAGGCTGTTTGATGGAAAGAACATCAACAAGATTCTGACGATTGAATCCAGTGGAATCGGTATTGCGGTTGTGGCAAGCAGATACTTCGATAACTGCCCTGTCGTATTTGCCAAAAAAGGAAAGAGTGCAAATGTCGGCGGTGATGTGTATGGATGTGAAGAGCGCTCTTATACAAGAAATGTTGTCTACAATGTTCAGGTATCGAAGAAATACTTGAATGAGAATGACAATGTCCTCATCATCGATGACTTCCTTGCTAATGGGGAAGCACTCAACGCTCTGATTGAAATCTGCCATCAGGCAGGTGCTTCCATTGCCGGTTGTGGTATTGCCATTACAAAGGCATATCAGAAGGGCGAAAGAAGAATTGCCGATCAGGGAATTGAAGTGCAGTCTCTTGCAAGAATCATCGATATGCATGATGGACAGATTATCTTTGGTTAAACCGGCTTGAAAGCTGTTTAACATATACAAAAGGAGAGAAAAATGAAGAAATTATTCAGCACACTGCTTTCTGCAACAATGATTCTCACTCTTGCCGGCTGTTCCAATGGTGGAAAGACATCCGCTTCCACAGGTACAGATGACAAGACATACACAGTTGGTATGGTCTGCATCGGTAATGCCGAAATGGCTTATGACCGTAACTTCTACAACGCGGCTGATGCTGCCAAGAAAATCCTGGCTGACAAGGGCATCAACATCGAATGGAAGTACACATACGATCATCCGGAAGGAGATCCTGTTGCAGCTGACTGCACAGAATTTGGTGAAGATGGTGCAATTGCCGTATTCCTCAACTCCTATGGTATGGAAAATGCAATGCTGACAGTTGCAGGTGATTATCCTGAAACTGTATTCGCATCTTTGACAAACGAAGGTTCCAAGTCTGATGACCTGGACAACACAGTCAATGCATTCCCATCCATCTTCGAAGGCAGATATCTGACAGGTATTGCTGCTGGTATGAAGCTCAACGAAATGATCGAAAACGGCGAAATCACAGAAGATGAAGCAGTTCTTGGTTATGTTGGTGCATACACATATGCTGAAGTCGTATCCGGTTATACATCTTTCTATCTTGGTGCAAAGAGCGTATGCCCAAGCGCAACAATGCTTGTTGAATTCATCGGTTCCTGGGGTGACCCGGCAATGGAAGCTACAACAGCTGAACATCTGATTGATCAGGGTGCAGTTGTTATCTCCCAGCATTCCGACTCCACAACACCAGCTACAAAGTGTCAGGAAAAGGGTGTTTACCACATTGGTTACAACATCGACATGTCTGATGTTGCTCCAGAAGCATCCATCGTTTCTTCCACAATTGACTGGACAAACTATTTTGTATACGTGATTGAAACAATCGTAAATGGTGGTACTGTTGATCAGGACTACATGAACCATGGTATCAAGGAAGGCGATATCAAGCTGACAGCACTGAATGAAGAAGTTGCTGCTACAGGTACAGCAGAAGCAATTGAAGCTGCAAAACAGGACATCGTTGATGGCAAGCTGCATGTATTCGATACATCCACATTCACAGTTGGCGGTAAGGAAGTAACAGAAGCATATCTGGATATGAATGCTGACTTCACACCGGATGATGTCAATGCAATCTCCGATGGTTACTATCATGAATCCGTATACAAGTCTGCGCCAAACTTCGATCTGAGAATCGATGGCATCACACTTGTCAACGAAGCTTACTGATAACGGAACACACATTAAAACAAAAGAGGAGTGACTCCTCTTTTGTCGTATTATCAATGGAGGGAATACAATGGAAAATGTACACGCAATTGAAATGCGGAACATCACCAAAACCTTTGGAAAGACAGTCGCTAATAAAAATGTGAATCTGTATGTTGATAAGGGTGTTGTCATGTCACTGCTTGGGGAAAACGGCTCCGGCAAGACAACCCTGATGAACATGCTGGCTGGCATCTACTTTCCGGATGAAGGCGAAATTCTGATCAACGGGAAACCTGTCAGCATCCGATCTCCAAAGGATGCATATGCCCATCAGATCGGTATGATTCATCAGCATTTCAAACTGGTTGATGTATTTACGGCTGCTGAAAACATTGTCCTTGGACTGAAGGAAGAGGGAAGGCTGGATCGTAGGAAACTGTCTGAAAAGGTAAAGGCAATTGCGGACCGCTATGGTTTTGAAATTGATCCTGACAAGAAAATCTATGATATGTCCGTATCTGAGAAGCAGACGGTAGAAATCCTGAAAGTTCTCTACCGTGGTGCGGATGTACTGATTCTCGATGAACCGACTGCCGTACTGACACCGCAGGAAACACAGAAACTGTTTGATGTCATCCGTGCGATGCGCAATGATGGCAAGGCAATTATCATCATTACCCATAAGCTCAATGAAGTCAAAGAAATATCTGATGTTGTGGCAATCATGCGTAAGGGTGAACATGTGAAAACTGTACGTACAGCGGAAGTGACAGAACAGGAAATGACAGAACTGATGGTTGGCAGAAAGGTGGAGCTGAATATTGAAAGAAGTACACCGGTCAATCCAAAGCCTAGACTGACAGTTGCCAATCTGTCCTATACTGACAGCAACGGCGTCAGAAAGCTCGATAATGTCGGCTTTATTGCCTACAGTGGAGAGATTCTGGGTGTTGCGGGTATTGCCGGATCTGGTCAGAAAGAACTGCTGGAATCCATTGCCGGATTACGCAGAGTGGATGATGGTTCCATTATCTATACGCCAGAGAAGTCTCACCCGGAAGATCTTGTCGGAAAATCACCGATGGAAATCCGTAATGCCGGTGTATCTCTTGCCTTTGTCCCGGAAGACCGTCTTGGCATGGGACTTGTCGGTTCCATGGGTATGACAGATAACATGATGTTAAGAAACTGGAACAAACAGAAGGGCATCATGATCGATAAAACCGAATCCCGTATGCTGGCAGAAGATATCTATCGTGAGCTGGAAGTTGTCACACCGGATATTGACTATCCGGTTCGCAAACTTTCCGGTGGTAATGTACAGAAGGTTCTGGTCGGTCGGGAAATCGCAACAAATCCATCCGTACTGATGTCAGCCTATGCAGTAAGAGGTCTTGATATCAATACATCCTATACGATTTATGATCTGATGAACAAGCAGAAGGAAAACGGTGCTGCCGTCATCTTTGTTGGTGAGGATCTGGATGTATTGCTTGCCTTATGTGATCGTATTCTTGTCATGTGTGGTGGTCAGGTGAGTGGTATTGTTGATGCCCGTACTGCCAGCAAGGAAGAAATCGGACTGCTCATGATGAAGAACAGTCAGGAGGTGAACTGATGGAAGAAAAGGTTCCTTTTGTCAGAGTAACAAGAAGACAGGATTTTAAGAAGTCCAATGTATGGATGATCCGTATTCTTGCCTTTGTCATCGCTCTGGTTCTCGGATGTTTTGTATTCCTGTTATGTGGTGTATCACCAATACAGGCTTATGCAGAAATTGTCAAAGGTGCCTTTGGAAAGATGACAGGCATCCGTCAGACAGCCAAGATCATGATCCCGCTTCTTGGTACAGCACTGGCTCTTGCGCCATGTTTCAAGATGAAATACTGGAATATCGGTGCGGAAGGTCAGATTACAATGGGGGCAATCGGTGCAGCATTTTTTGCGATCAACTTCCATGATAAACTTCCTGGAGCTGTACTGCTTGTTGTCATGGCACTTGCAGGTATGATCCTTGGTGGCTTATGGTCTGCTGTTCCTGCTTTCTTCAAATCCAAATGGGGTACCAATGAAACGCTGTTTACACTGATGCTCAACTATATCGCAATCGGTATTGTGGCATGGCTGCAGGGTGGTCCATGGGAAGGTAAGGAAGGATCTCAGATTGTTCCAAACTTTGCTTCCAATGCCATTCTGCCTAAGATCGGTGGAATCTACTGTGGATGGATCATCGTCCTGGCACTTGTATTCTTCATGTATTTCTACATGAACCGTACAAAGCACGGTTATGAAATTGCAGTTCTTGGTGACAGTGAAAATACAGCACGTTATGCCGGTATGGATGTCACAAAGGTCATTGTCAGAACTGCACTGATCTCAGGAGCAATCTCCGGACTTGTCGGATTCATGCTTGCAAGTGGTGCCAACCAGACAATCTACTCCGGTATTGCAGCAAATAATGGTTTTACAGCCATCACTGTTGCATGGCTTTCCCAGCTCAACCCATTCGCAATGGTTCTGATCTCTGCACTTCTGGCAGGTCTTTCCAAGGGATCCAGTTCTTTAAAGACAGCTATGGGTGTACCTGGTTCCATTTCCGATATCATCACAGGTATTATTCTTCTGTGCCTGTTAGGATGTGAATTCTTCATTAACTACCGTCTGGTATTCAGACATAAGGAGGAGAAAGATGTTTGATCTTCTTGGTATTGTAAGAGCGGCTGTGCTCAATGGTACACCACTGCTGTTCGGTACTTCCGGTGAAATCCTGACACAGAAGTCTGGTAACATGAATCTTGGTGTAGAAGGTCTGATGTTCATGGGTGGTGCGTTTGGCCTTGCCGGTGCATTTGCCTATTCAACGATTGCCGGGGATGCGGCGTCTGGCCTGGTTGCAATCCTTGTAGCGATTGTATGTGCATTCGCAGCAGGCTTTCTGGGATCTCTTGTCTTTTCCTTTCTTACAGTTACACTCAAGGCAAACCAGAATGTAACCGGTCTTGCTTTAACGATTTTCGGTACGGGTGTCGGTCAGTTTGTCGGGGAAGTCATGCGTCTTAGAATCGGTGGAAATGTCACAATTCCAAATGCACTCAAAAATGCGTTTGTCCGTCCTGTCATGCCTGCATTTTTAAGAAATATTCCGGTGCTGGGAGATCTGTTATTCAATTATAACCTGTTTGTATATGTTGGGGTTGTGATGGTAATCATCATGTCTTTGATTCTCAACCATACACGCATGGGTCTGAATTTGAGAGCAGTTGGTGAATCACCGGCGACAGCAGATGCTGCAGGTATCAGCGTCAACAGATACAGATATCTTGCAACATGCATTGGTGGTGGTATTTCCGCTCTTGGTGGCATGGTATACATCATGACAATTTCCGGTTGTGTATGGAATTACTCTGCGCTGTCCGGTGAAGGATGGATTGCAGTAGCACTTGTTATCTTCTGCTTCTGGAAACCGATCAATTCACTTTGGGGATCTGTGCTGTTTGGTGCACTTCTGATCATGTATCTGAAGGTTCCGTTACCATTTATTCCAACGCAGATCTATCGTATCGTTCCTTATATCGCAACGATTGCAGTACTGATTCTTGTATCCATGAAACAGAAAAAGGAAAACCAGCCTCCACAGGGACTGGGTGTCAATTACTTCCGTGAGGATCGATAACCTTTGAAACGGTGCATAGCGCATCGTTTTTTCTTTTGTTATGGGGGAAATCTCTGTACAATAGAAATCAGAAAGAAGGTTTACGATGATCCAGCTGACTGATTATCTGTATGAAGGGCATACCATTATCCGAATTCTGCATCGCTACAGCAATGATCTGATGGCAGATGCCATGAAAACAGGAAATCCTGTGGACAGGGTGCATGCATCTTTTCTGAATGATCTTTCGGATCTGCTGGAACATAACGACTTTCTGACATCACAGTCACAGAGAATCCGAGAGTTCTATAAATACATGGCAGACAGATATCCGTATCTGGCTTTTACATTCCGAGGCAGAATCAAATCACTCATGCGTGCGGAAGAAAAGTTCAACGGCTATATTGTCCGCTATATCTACAACTATTATCGTGCCAGTCACAGCTTTCCAACAGGCGAACAGATCAGTGAAGCGGTATCTTCCTTTCGTGATCTGATTGCTTATCGCATTGTAATTTCCATGCCGAAATGTCATATACAGCCAGGTCAGGACAGAGAAAAGATAGAGGAAGGTTTCCTGTATGAAATTGCCAATACACTGCCATCCTTTATGGAAAGTCATGGTTTCATACCGGAAAAACAGAATAAGAAAAGAACACCATCTCCATTGCTGAAAGATGAGGTTGTTCCTTATTATAGAGACTATATCTTTGACACAAAGAAAAACGGTTACAGGTCTTTGCATATTTCCTTCTTTGATCAGCTTTCATTGTCCTATCTGGAAGTGCAGCTAAGAACAAAGGACATGGATGATTATGCGGAAATCGGGGATGCAAGTCACAGCCTGTATGAAAACAGGCAGCAGAAGGAACGTGCCCAGAGGGATGAAATACCGGAAGGGGCATGTCCATTCTTTGATGAGGCATATCAGCGTGGCATGCAGCTTCAGCATCTGGATTATTCCAAGGTGGATGTTAACATGTTTACAGCAATCGACAATGTAAGAATGAATGATGGATGTGGATTTGTTCAGGGAAGACTCATTCTTCCATATGAACATCTTTCCGGATTCCAGAATGATGTAATAGATTAGGGGAATCATATGATATATGTAACTGGGGATACCCATGGCGGTATCGATGTCAAAAAACTGCTGGATCCACAGCTTGAAAAAAAGATCGGGAAAGATGATTATCTGATTATCTGCGGTGATTTCGGCTTTATCTGGAATCCTTCTGGCGAATCGGCAAAGGAAAGATCATGGCTGGACTGGTTTGAACAGAAACCATGGACAACATTATTTGTGGATGGAAACCATGAATGTTTCCCACGCCTGTATCAGTACAGTGAAGCGGTATGGAATGGTGGAGTAGTGCATGTCATCCGTCCACATGTACTGCATTTATGCCGTGGGCAGCTGTTTGAAATTGAAGGAAAGAAGATCTTTACGTTAGGTGGCGCATCTTCGCATGATCGTGGTCCTGCGGTAGGAGAGAAAAACTCCAAAGGATGGTATCCAGAAGAGGTTCCGTCCATTGCGGAGCTGCAGATTGCAGCAGATACTCTGCGCAGTACATACTATACGGTAGACTATATCATCACCCATTGTCTGCCAACCAATCTCAACAGTGAAATTACAGATGGGAAGTACAAGGCGGACCGTCTGACGGATTTCCTTCAGGAGCATAGACCACGCCTGCATTATGAACACTGGTACTGTGGCCATTATCATATGGACCGTGATCTGAAAAACAGAATTACGGTTCTGTATCACAGCATTATTCCACTTGGCAGTAATGTCGGTGATGGAAAACCTGTAAAAGGGCAGGCAAGATACCGTAGAACCGACCAGGTATCCTTCATGTACAATGGATGCCAGTGTAATGGTGAAATCATTGTTGCGTTACCTTATGGAGGTTTGAAAGTGAAGGATCAGCCTGCATACAACATTCAGTACTTTGATGGTAAAAAGACCAGAACAGCGACCATGGTACCGGAATCGGATATCATCGGTGTAATATCTCTGGATTAATCATTGTGTGGTATAGAAAAACAGGAAGACAGGATTGTCTTCCTGTTTCTTGTCAGATCAGGGAAAGCAGGTAAGGTAGAAGCGGTTGTGCCAGCAGTCCGGCAATAATGCCAAGTAATGCACCGATAATCACATCAGATGGATAATGTACATACAGATACATTCTGGAATATGCAATGGCACAGGCAAGCAGACATGAAGGTAACCAGAAAATATTCCGATACAGAAACATGGCTGTTACTGCCGCAAAGGATGCGCCCGTATGCCCGGAAGGGAAAGAGGGATCTGTTGGTCTTCTGATCAGTAATGGAACATCCGGATTCAGATCACATGGACGTTTTCGTTTTGCGACAGGTTTGACCATCAGATTACATACAACTGCTTCAATCCCAAGAGAAATAAGAATCGATAATGAAAGAATCCGCGTTGTTTCGCGCATCATGAAAAGTGCACAGAGGAGAAACCATGCGATTCCTCCATCAGCCATATGTGTAACAGCAGGCATGAGCCTGTCCATTCTTTCTGTATGCATGTTTGTCTGGATATATTCCAGTACTCTGTTTTCCTTTTGCATGTATACCTCTTCTATGAAACTCCATCAGTATGCCACCTGCTGGATAAATCTGAATCAAAGTGATGTAAAATCGATCATTATTGGAACTACTCATATATTATCGAAAAAATGTGTAATCGAAAAGAACAGATTTCTAAAGGTTTCTGATTTTGCGTGTATATATTCAGTGGAGGTGATATTGATGAAATGTCCACGTTGTCAGAACACAGATCCATCTTATTTTTATAAAGGGTCGAAAGGATGGTATTGTCGCAGGTGTATTTCCTTTCAAAGAATCATGGTGGAAGAATCCATGCAGCCGGTATCATTGAAACCGGTAAAAGAAGATGCATCCGAGTATACATTGCAGTATCCTCTGACAAAGGAACAGAAAGCACTGTCAGATACCATGATTGAAAGAATTGAAGATTCAGATATTCTCTGCCATTGTGTCTGTGGGGCAGGTAAAACCGAACTTGTTGTCGGTGTGATTGGTAAATATCTGAAGGAAGGAAAAAAGGTATGTTTTGCGATTGCAAGAAGGCAGGTTGTACTGGAGGTGGCACATCGTTTGCAGAGTTACTTTATGCATGCATCTGTCATACCTGTATGTGGAGGTCATACAGATGTGACTGATGGTGATCTGATTGTGTGCACGACGCATCAGTTGTACCGCTATTATCAGGCATTTGATCTGCTGATTCTGGATGAACCGGATGCATTTCCCTTCTATGGAAATCCTGTATTGCATGGTATTGCTGAAACTGCATGCAGGGGAAAAACGGTCTATCTGACCGCAACACCGGATGACACACTGAAGCAGAAAGTTCAGGATGGATCCCTGTTATCCTTACGGCTGCATGTACGGCCACATGGGAAACCGATTCCTGTGCCTGTGATCCATACCGCACCTGTATGGATTCTGTGTATGTATCTTGTTTTGTGGTTACAGGTACATGCTGATCATCCAAGGATCATCTTCGTACCTTCCATTTCCATGTGTCATAGACTTGCACGACTGATCTCGATATTTGAAAAGTGTTTCCATGTTACCAGTAAGGATGAAAACAGGGATGAAATCATTGAGGTATTCCGCAACAGCAGAAACGGTGTGATCGTTGCGACAACCGTTCTTGAAAGAGGAGTAACGATACCAAATGTGGATGTCTGTGTATTTGCGGCAGACAGTTCTTCATTCAATGAGGCTGCATTAATTCAGATGGCAGGAAGGGCTGGAAGAAACTTCCATAATCCATATGGAGATGTACTGTTTCTGTGCCGAGAAAAGAGCAGTCTCTGTCATCAGTGCAGAAAACAGATCGTTGATGATAATGCATATCTTTATTCAGGAGGTGCTTTGCGATGAGATGTCTGTTATGTGGCTGTGAAATGCAGCAGGGAAGTCTCAGAGATATTCTTTTTAACGAAGATATTATCTGTGAAGCGTGTCGATCGAAGTGGGAAAGAAAAAAGATTGATTTCAGGCTGGATGGGATTCGTGTCAGAAGTGATTATGTATATAACGATGCTTTTTCAGAATGTCTGATTCAGTACAAGGAATGCTGCGATGAGGCATTAAAGGATGTTTTTCTGTATCGGATCAAAGATGTGATCAGAAAAAGATACAAAGGATATACAGTCTGTCTGATGCCAAGCTCTACAACAAAGCTTGCAGTGCGTGGATTCAACCATCTGGCAGGTATGTATGAAAGCCTTGGAATGAAAATGATTGAGCCGTTTGAAAAAGTGGAGGAAAAGGATCAGAAGGGTGCAGGGAGGGTGGAAAGAAGAAATATGGAACATGGGATCCGATTGAAGCCGGATGTGCAGCTGCCGAAAAAGCTTCTGTTATGTGATGATACGATTACCACAGG
This sequence comes from Bulleidia sp., assembly GCA_016293365.1. Lineage (GTDB taxonomy): Bacteria > Bacillota_I > Bacilli_A > Erysipelotrichales > Erysipelotrichaceae > Bulleidia. The sequence continues at coordinate 10,092 of JAEDEK010000045.1, forward strand.
CTCTACTTTAAAGGGAGCATTACGTGTACTGGATCATAACAGTCACAGAATTGAAATCTATTGTGTCAGTGCCAATCATTTCTGGATTCAGGAAAAGAAGGGGATGCTCCATTTTCCGTATATACAGAAATGATGAGATCTGTTACAGTATGGGCAGGAGAGTGAAGTATTATGAAACTGATCATTGAAGAAACAACAGAAAAAATGAGTGAGAGTGCGATGCAGATTGTCCTTGGTGAGATGATGCAGGATAAGCAGGTCAACATCTCTCTGACTTCCGGAAGAAGCCCGGAAAAGATGTATGAGATGATGGTGCCGGCAATCAAAGGCAAGGCTAAATACAAGGATGTGCAGTACTGGCTGTTTGATGAAAATCCATATGATGGCGATGAGTATGGTCCTAACTGGTATGATATGCAGAAGATGATCTTTGGACCTGCAGAAATCGAAGATGAAAGAGTACATCATCTGACGCGTGAAAACTATACGGAATATGATGAACAGGTGAGACGTGCAGGTGGTATTGATGTAATGGTCATCGGACTTGGATGGGATGGTCATTTCTGTGGCAACTGCCCAAGGTGTACACCATTTGACAGCCTGACATACAGATTCCTGTATACAGACAAGCAGAAGCTGAATCCGACATACAAGGATCGTCCGACCCAGCCATACACCTATACAATGGGTCCACAGAGTCTGATGCGTGTCAGACGACTTGTCATGATTGTAAACGGCAGTGAAAAGGCTGAGATTCTCAAGCGTTTCATTGAAGAGCCGATCAATGAGGATGTACCTGCTACAATTCTGAAACTGCATCCGAATCTGACTGTCATTGCAGATCAGGATGCCGCAGCACTACTGAATCCGGAAGGTTACGAAAACATCTGAATGAAAAAAGAGGTTATGCCGGTGGCATAGCCTCTTATCATGCTGAATCAGTTCATCAGCATTCTGAACATTTCAATAACCTGTTCCTTTGTAGCTTCGCGTGGGTTGCCTGGGTAGCATGCATCGTTAAGAGCATCAGTAGCCAGAACATCGAGATCTTCTTCTGTAATCTTTTCGTTCTTTGGATTGATGCCTACATCAGAGGAGAGCTGCTTAACTGCATTGATGGCAGCATCTCTGTATTCTTCCTGACTCATGGAATCAACACCTTCAACACCCATTGCACGAGCGATTTCTCTGTACTTTTCACCTGTGTAGTCACGGTTGAATTCCATTGCGATTGGTAACAGGGAAGCACATGCAACACCATGAGGTGTGTCATAGTGAGCACTTAATGTATGAGCCATGGAGTGGTCGATACCAAGACCAACATTGGAGAAGCCCATACCTGCGATGTACTGACCAAGAGCCATACCTTCTCTTCCTGCAGGTTCATTGTTGACTGCAGCTCTGAGGTTAGCAGAGATCAGACGGATTGCTTCCAGATGGAACATGTCTGTCATTTCCCATGCTGCCTTTGTGATGTAGCCTTCGATTGCATGTGTCAGAGCATCCATACCAGTAGCAGCTGTCAGTCCCTTAGGCATGGAACTCATCATGTCAGGATCTACAACAGCGACGATTGGCATATCATGTGGGTCGCAGCAGACGAACTTTCTTTCCTTTTCAACATCTGTAATAACATAGTTGATTGTAACTTCAGCAGCTGTACCTGCAGTTGTAGGAACAGCGATGATTGGAACACATGGGTTCTTTGTTGGGGACATGCCTTCCAGGGAAACAACATCTTCAAACTCAGGGTTTGTGATGATGATACCGATTGCCTTGGAAGTATCCATGGAAGAACCACCACCGATTGCGATGATGCAGTCTGCGCCGCTTGCCTTGAATGCAGCAACACCATTCTGTACATTGGCAATTGTTGGGTTTGGCTTGATGTCAGAGTAGATTTCATATGGGAATCCATCTGCATCGAGCAGGTCTGTGACTTTCTTTGTAACACCGAACTTGATCAGATCAGGGTCGGAAGCAACGAAAGCCTTCTTGAAGTTGTTTGCGTGCACTTCGTTGATGATTTCAGCGATTGCACCTTTTCCATGATAGGAAGTAGCATTTAAAGAAATCTTGTTAGCCATAAAATGTATTGGTTATCTCCTTCTAACATGGAAATATAATAACAGTTTTCTTATGATTTTTTTACAGCGAACTGCTGTGTATGTACAAAAAATACATGACATATTATGATTTTTGTGAAAGGATGTTTCATTATGGATATTCAGTTTCTGTTATGGTTTCAGAAAATAAGAGAAGTGCTGGGGCCAGGTGTGGAAATACTCGTAAGTGGTGTATCCATGTTATCGACAGTGGCGGTTTTTGTGCTGTTTCTTGTGTACTGGTGCCTGGATCGAAAAACAGGAAGATTTGGCCTGTTATGTTTCAGTGTGGGACAGTTTCTGAATCAGACATGCAAGGCGGTCTTCTGTATTCCACGTCCCTGGATCAGAAATGAAGCCATCCATCCTTCAGAGCATGCAATTGAAAGTGCAAGTGGCTATTCCTTTCCAAGTGGACATTCTCAGACTGCGATGTCATCCTATGGTGCATTGTCTGTAAAGGGTACAACCAGCAGATGGATCAGAGTCATCCTGCTTGTGTGTATTCTGCTTGTCGGTCTGTCCAGAAATTATCTGGGTGTACATACGCCACAGGATGTACTGGTCGGTTTTGGAATGGGCATATTATCAATCGTGATTGTTGCATATATTCAGAAACACAAGGAAAAGCTGTGTGGCTTCAGATCAGTGATTGCGGGGATCTGTATTGTTGCTTCGGCAACGGCTTATGTTGTTTTAAAGCAGTATCCAGGCAGTGTGGAACAGGCTGTATTAATGAAGGAAGATGCCATGAAGGCATATGGATTTATGGCTGGAACCATTGTCAGTGCATATTACATGCAGACAAACAGTTTTACAACAGATCATCTGTCAATCAAACAGAGGATACGCAGAGCTGTGATCGGCAGTGTGATGATTGCACCTGTCTATTTTGGTGGAGATGTTCTTCTTGCTGTGTTTCTGCCGATGGAAGCTGCACTTTGGATCTGCACCTTCGCTTCGGCTGTAACAGGCATTCTGCTGGTGCCATATGTATTTAATAAAGTGGAGAAAAGAACAATCGAAAACTGACACATCTGCATACAGAAGGATGGTATGTTCCGATTGAATTCTGTCATAGGATACTGGTAACGAGGTGAAGTGTATGAAGATTGTCATGATACATGGACAGAGTCATACAGGATCTTCCTGTATGGTGGCGCGTAAGACGGCAGAAAAGATCGGTGGAGAAGTGCAGGAATTCTTTCTGCCGAAAGATTTCAATCATCATTGCCTTGGCTGTTATACATGTTTTACTTCTACATTGGAAAAATGCCCGCATTACAAAGATCTTTCTGTGATCATTGAAGCAATTGATCATGCAGATGTACTGATTCTTTCCAGTCCGGTATATGTATATCATGCAACTGGTGCAATGATGGATTTTCTGGATCATTTCGGTACATGGTGGGTGGTTCATCGGCCTAAGCCGCAGATGGCGCATAAACAGGCAGTGATTGTTACAACGGCTGCAGGTGGTGGAATGAAACGTACCGCAAAGGATATGGAGGACAGCCTGTCCATGTGGGGAATTCACCGGATTGTAAAAATCTGTGTTGGTGTACAGGCAACAAAGCCGGATGAAATACCTGCTGCGATCAGAAAACAGATAGAAAAAAAGACGGATCGTGTTGCTGAAAGGATTGTAGGACATGCAGGTTCTACAGGCACCAATCACAGATTCCGAATGTGGTTTTATATTGTTAAGCTCATGCATCGGCTGAT
>JAEDEK010000046.1 GCA_016293365.1 Bulleidia sp.
TACAAGCTACACTTGGTAATCAGAACCCCACAGGCTTGCCTGTGGGAGCAGTCAGATTGGTGTATTTGACGAGACAACAGGATGCATTACTGTTATTCCTGCTACAAATGAATAAAAGTTAAAACATGGTTTTCTTCCCATCCTTAATATGGGGGAGGTACATATTCTTCTTAAAACAACCTGATCATTCAGGTTGTTTTAAGTTATTTCCATGGCATAATTAGATATGGTGATGGATATGAACAGTAACAGAAAAGCTGTATTTCTGGATATGGATGGTACATTGTTTTCTCATACAACAGGCAGTATTCCTGACAGTGCATTGTATGCTGTTAAGAAGGCAAGAGATAACGGTATCCTGTTATTTGGATGTACAGGAAGAAATACACAGGAACTGGAAGGGTTAGGCATTGATTTGGATCTGATGGATGGCTGGATTACACTTAATGGTGCTTATTGCTTTAATGAACAGGGAATCATTCATTCTGATCCGATCTGGAAAGAGGATATGGAACTGATTGTGGCAGAAGTAAAGAAAGACCCATTTCCAATACTGTTTTCCGCAAAAGACAGGATGTTCATCAACATGTATGATGCACATGTTGAAAAGGAAATGGAAAAGATCCATTCTGCTTATCCACCAATCTGTTCGATTGATGATGCACTTGCAGAACCAATCTATCAGATGTGCCCTTATGTAGATGAAAACAGATGGAAGGCATTATTGAAACACCTTCATGTACAGGCAGTTCAATGGACATATCTAGTATGGGATGTCAATTCTGAAACCTGCACAAAAGCCAATGGAATTCAAGCTGTCTGTGATTACTATGGAATCAGAAAAGAGAATACCTATGGCTTTGGAGATGCCCATAATGATATTCCGATGATGCATGCTACAGGTATTGGTGTATGTATGGGAAATGGTGCTGACGAAACAAAACAGGCAGCAGATTATATTACTGGTCATATTGATGAGAATGGTCTGTACGATGCATTTGTTCATTTTGGATTAACAGGAGAAGAAAAGATATGAGACAGGGAGAACTTCATCTTCAGCTTGAAATACTGGCAAAGGAATTCCGTGAAAACCCAAGTGATGAAACAGGGGATCGGATTCTTGCTGCAATGGCGAAGATCATACGTGATAATGAAAAGATATTGATTGATGGTATTCCTTCCCCAGTCAATCCGACAATCACTGTGCCATCTGGATATTATGCAAAAGATGGAAAATTCTATTTCCATATCTTTTCCTCAAGGCAGAGTTTTGATGCTTCTTCTGCATCCAATCCGATGCTGACACATATGGAAGGCCTGATGAAACTGATGGAAGATAATCCACAGGTGGGTGGTTTTTCGTTAAATCAGAAGGCAGGCAGTGGAACGATACTGTTAACACGTGAAGATATCATGGAGGCGCTGCACCATGAATGAAGTCAAGGTGAAACCAAGAGTCAAGCCTGTTGTTGTGACAGGTCTGATACTTGCTGTGATGATTGGTGTATGCACATATCTGTTAACAAACAGTGAAGGAGAAGGTACATCCATCCTGGGTGGACTTATCGGTATGTTTGCATTTCTGTTGATCTGTGTGGTTGGTGGGTATTTACGAAGTGAGATTGTACTCAGTGATCAGGGAATCCGTACAGTCACTGCCTTGTTTGCACGTCCTGTATTATACAGGTGGAAGGCAGTGGACCGTGTATTACATGAAGGCAATAACTATGTCCTTTATTCCACACAGAATAAGTGGATCGGTGCCATTGATGTCAGAAACCCGAAAGCCCAGGCTGCTTTGGATATGCTGACAAAGCATAAGATCAGAGTCAAGGAAATCATATCTGATCGATGATTTCATTCTCTTTGAAAACTGTTACATGATCGGCTGTGATCTTTCCTTATTTTCACAGAATGTGTGATAAAAACAGGCTTTCCTGCATGAATTTGTATGGCGGGAAAACCTGTTTTTCTGTTACGATACTGATAGAAATAAGAGGGATCTTTTATGTCAGAAATCAAAATCAATCATTCAAGTGCAATTCATGAATGCAGAAGGAATTACAGACTCGGAAGCTGGGTATATGCAGTACTGGGTTTATGGATGCTTCTGATGGGATTTACAGTATTCCCTGAAACAAGACCGTTTACAGGCATAGCAGCTGCTGTCCTTGGATTCCTTTCCGTTCGCAGTGCCCGTCTTGGTAAAGTCAATGCTGCAAAATATATTGGTTCAGCACTGGTACTGCTTGGCATTATGGAATGGATGACTTGCTTCATGTTGTAAGTCATTGAGATGTGCCTGAGTGTACATCTTTTTTTGTATGTAAAAAAGGCATGCCTTGTGACATGCCCTTTGATGGTAATCAGCGGATCAGAATATCTTCTGTATCGTGAATTGGAACAGTGATGATCGTATCCCCATTCAGATCATAGTTGTGCATATTGACACCATTTACTCTGTGGTTGTTGTAAGTGGTGTAGTACAGGATGCCTGTATCGGTATCCATGCAGTCGGAATATTCTGTGATTTCGTAGTGGTCCGGACTTACTTCACAGCATCCATCCTGTTGCTCTACACTGTGGAGAATATGGAAGAATGCAGATATTTCAGATGTCTTTTCCGTCATCCTTGTATTCATTTTTGTAAATGCGCATTTGACAAAGCGGGAAGCGGATGAAAGATCACCTGGTAAGCCAAGTCCTCCCATACCACGGGAATACATCTGTAATGGAATGGTGGAAGTGAAGGTATTGATTGGATCCTTTGCGGAAATGTGCATGTAGTTATTCAGCATGAACATCTGTGTTTCAAGTGGTGGGTTGTTGGTGAGTACACCAAGAGGATGATCATGAATATGTAGTCCGTCTGCCATGGATTCAATCACAACACAGTCATTCTGATCTGCGATGATCCAGTGCAGCTGCGCTTTTGGAAGAGATGGAGAGAATTCCTCATCACAGATATTCAGTGTTTCCAGTAATGTGCGTACTTCCTTCATATCTGCACATGTGGATAATACATAAGGAATCAGTTCAAACTGTGCAATGTTTGTCTTACCTTCTGTATATGGATGATAGATGGCATTGCCGACGAAGTTCAGACCTGCCATCGCAAGGCCTTGATCATTCATCGCGTCAAAGTAATGGGTGAATCCACCCTGTTCAATACCCATGCCGATGATGGCGTGGTGTGGTAATGGACATTTGGCATGGTTGAAGTGATATGGAAAACGGGATGGAGTAATCAGTACCTTCTGTCCATAGTCGATATCAAAATCCAGGTTTCTTCCAAGAAGAAAGTGGTCATGATGCAGTGTGATTGCTGTACACATGGTAATAGCCTCCTTAAAAGAAGGAGGGAAGGAAGATGACAGAACTGGAAGAGAAGTATTCCCTTCTTCAACTGTATTATACACCAGAACATGTGTTTCCTGTTACGGGACGATCAGCAGGAATGCTTTGTACAAATACGGCAATGATGGTAAACTATAAAAGTAAAAAAGAAAGGAGACCATAATCATGGCAGAACAGATTGAATTCAAGTTTGATACACAGCTTCTGATCGATGGTGAAAACCTCGATGAAGATGAAATTGACAGCTACATCCGCGAACATTTTGAAGGTGACAGTCTTCTTGCAGTAGGCGATGACACACTCATCAAGATTCATTTCCATACAAATAAACCTTGGGAAATCCTGGAATATGCACAGTCCATCGGTGACATCTATGATGTTGTCGTTGAAAACATGCAGAGACAGGCAGACGGCCTGAAGGGTTAATCCATGAGTGCCTGGCCGTTTGCATGCCTGATTGTGGCATGTATATTTGCGGTACTGTGGTATTTCTTTTCGCTGCTCAAGGGAAAGGCAGCGATTTTTATCTCTGGCTTCAATTCCTTTTCCAAAGAAAAAAGAGAAAAGTATGATATGGACAGAATGGTCAAAGATCAGGCAGATTCCTTTGCCTTATGGACGGTCGTTCTGTTTGCAGGCTTCATACTGGGTCTTACAGTACATGCCTTCTGCAGTGCATTTCTGTTTGTAACGTGGGTTCTGCTTTTCTTTAAGGATGTACATCTGGATGCAGATGAAGCCTTTGAAAAATACAGACGGGAGGATAAGTGACAATGAAAACAATTGCGATCATCGGAGCAGGACCAGCCAGCTATACACTGGCAGATGAACTTGTCAAAGATGGCAGCTGGCATATTGAAATCTTTGATCAGGAAAGTGAAATCGGTGGTGCCATTCATACGGGTATTCCGGATTTCCGTATGCCAAAGGCGTTTCTGAAAAAGACATATGACAGACTGATGGAAGCAGGAGTTATCTTCCATTTCAATACAAAAGTAGATGCAGAAATATTCAATGGTCTGCGCAATCGTTTTGATGAAGTGGTCGTTGCGATTGGTGCCCAAGTGGAAAATACATTCGGATTTGAAACAGGCAATGGCATCGTCGCCGGATTGACACTGTTATATGATCTGAATATCAGAAAAAAACAGGATGATTACAGCATGTACCACAATGCCGTTGTATGGGGTGGAGGCAATGTTGCAATGGACTGCGCAAGAAGTCTCAAGCGCATTGTTGACAATGTAACGATTGTTTACCGCAGATCCTTAAAGGAAATGCCAGCCAACCCGGCAGAAATCAAAGCGGCTGAAAAGGAAGGTGTCAAGGTTGCATTCTTAACAAACATCAAGGAGATCAACCGTGATGAAAACGGTAATGTATGCAGTATTTCTGCAGTACAGATGGAGCTTGGTGAAATGGATGAATCCGGCAGAGCTTCCTGTCACGAAAAGGCTGGATCTGACTTTGTTATGGAAACAGATCTTGTCGCAATGGCAATTGGTCAGAAGGTAGATTTTTCTGTACTTGACCCGCAGTTACGCAAAACAGAAAACCATGGTTCAACATTGGAACATGTATGGATTGTCGGTGATGCATGGCTTGGACCATCTACAATTTCTGCAGCATTCCTGGATGGAAAGGCGCTTGCCAGCCATCTTGTCAGTTAAACATTTTTCGATATCTTTCTCATCAGGGGAAACCCTGATTTTTATATACCATGAGTTAGTGTACACTGATTCAGTTTTATAATGAATTGTGGTATATTCTAATGCGTGAAATAAAGAGGGTGAAACCATGAGTGAACTGGTCATCAATCGAGCTATTCTGCATGTCTATGATTTTCTATCAGGGACTGTTGCGCCAAGTGAAAATGTACTGAATCTGGAAGATAAATGGATTCAGGGTTACCTGAACAGCATTGTCCGCAGATGCCATTATGATACAAGAATTCAGGAAGGATCTTTTCATTCTGACAGTACATTTCTGAAGCTGTATGAAGACTTTGAAGCAGAAGGTTGTTCCTTTGTGGAATATTCACAGAAGACAGGAGAATATGTCAGTGAATATCTGAAAAGTACAGATGGACAGTCCTATGACATTCTGTTTGTGGATTATCGCATGGATGAATCACCTTATATAGGAATGTATCTGCTGGAAAACCAGAAAGCCTATACCCATTTCTGTGGGGCAGATTCTACCGGTAATATCAACAACACCATTCAGTACCACTCCTGCGTACTGCCATCAGGTTCAAGGAAAATCTCATCCTATGCTTTGCTGAAAACAATTTCCCATGAAGTATCGTTCTGTGATGATACAAAGTGGACGCTTGGAGATGTTCAGGTCATGAAAGATCTGATTCTTGCCTGTGACAGTAAAAGAAGCCATAAGGAAGTGATGCTGGATGTACAGGAAGTCGTATCTGAGGTTGCTGAAAAGTGTGATGAAAATCCGACCATCCTGTTATCCAGATATAAAAACTATGTCCAGAATGCACTGCAGGAAACAGATGCCGTATCTGTTGAAGATCTTGCGGTACATGTATTCAACGATTCTAAAAAACTGCAGGATACATTCATCTCCACATCCATGGAACATGACCTGCCACAGCAGCTGCCAGTGAGCAGTCATACAGTGCGTTCTACCATGAAAAATCAGAAGATCCGCACAGATACGGGAATTGAACTGACATTCCCGACCGAATATTTTGAAAATCCCGATCTGATTGAATTCATCAATCATCCTGATGGAACCATCTCCATTGAGATCAAAAAGATCGGTAAGATCACCAACAGAAAATAATGGAAAAGACATACTACAACAGTTTTCCGGATTACTGTAAACAGCAGTATGGCAGAAAACTGTACAGAGTGGCATTGAATGCAGGGATGAGCTGTCCCAATCGGGATGGAACGATTGGAACGGGAGGCTGCATTTTCTGCGATGAAGGTGGCAGTGGGGATTTCTCCATCCGATATGATGGTCAGAAACTGGAACAGAACGATCTGATCTATAACCATAAAAGCTGCAAGCCAGGTGATTATATTGCCTATTTCCAGTCCTTTACCAATACATATGCACCTGTTGAAAGACTGGAGTATCTGTTTGATCATGCCCTGCATGATCCATTGTTTGGCGGGATTGCCATTGCGACTAGACCTGATTGTCTGGATGAGGAAAGGATATCACTGCTGAAAAGACTGAAGCAGAAATATCCTGATAAATGTTTCTGGGTGGAGCTTGGATTACAGACCATTCATCCTTCTTCTTCCATTTTCATCCGAAGAGGATATCCGTTATCCGTGTTTGATGCCTGTGTAAAGCAGCTTGTGCAGGCTGGAATTCCGTTTCTGGTACATCTGATTGTCGGGTTACCAAATGAAACACAGGATATGATGATTGAGTCTCTCAGGCATGTCAACCAAAGCGGAGCGTGGGGAATCAAGCTGCAGCTGCTGCATTATCTTTCTGACACGGATCTTGGCAGAATGTATATGGAGAATCCGGCGTTATTCCATGTCATGAGTGAAGAAGAATACATTGATACCATATGCAGATGCATTACTGAACTGCGTCCGGATATCGTAATCCATCGCCTGACTGGAGATGGTAATGGTGACCATCTTCTTGCACCAGTATGGAGCAGAAACAAAAAACATGTCCTGAATCAGATCAGGCATGAGCTGAAGATCAGAAACTGGTATCAGGGATGCCGGTATGAAGAAAGAGGTGATTGATATGAAAACCATTGACAGCCTGAAACCAGGTGAAAGTGCAGAAATCATTGAAGTAAAAGGGACGGGCAGTCTGCGTCATCACCTTCTGGATATGGGATTGACACCTAAAACAGAAGTCACATTACAGAAAACTGCACCAATGGGTGATCCTGTGCAGATTGAACTCAGAGGATATGAACTGACATTACGTCTGGATGAAGCAAAGCAGATTACCATTACCGAACCATACCACGGGAAAAAGGAGCATCTATCCATTGAGAGGCATACATCCATTGCCCATCCAAAGTTCGGTGAAAAAAGGAAATATACGAAACCGGATTTTGACCATGGCAGAAAACTGCGGGTTGCTCTGGTTGGAAATCAGAACTGTGGTAAGACAACATTGTTCAATCAGCTGACCGGTTCCAACCAGCATGTCGGCAATTTCCCGGGTGTTACAGTAGATCAGAAAGACGGACAGATTCGTGGTTATGAAAATGCAGTTATAACGGATTTGCCTGGAATCTATTCTCTTTCTCCATATTCCACAGAAGAAATCGTAACACGCAGATTCATCCTGGATACAAAACCGGATGGCATCATCAATATTGTAGATGCGACAAACATGGAAAGAAATCTGTATCTGACCATGCAGTTAATGGAACTGGATACACCGATGGTTGTTGCCCTTAACATGATGGATGAGGTCATCCATAATGGTGGTACTGTACTGGTCAATCAGCTGGAACAGATTCTTGGCATTCCGGTTGTACCGATCTCAGCATCTCATAATCAGGGTGTGGAAGAACTGATCGATCATGTCATGGCAGTGGCCTGTGATCATCTGACACCGGGTAAGGTGGATTTCTGTATTGACAGTGATGAAAGCGAAGATCCGGTTGCAGCCGTGCATCGTTGTATTCATGCCATTGCCCATATGATTGAAAATGATGCAAAGAAGGTTGGATTACCGGTCAGATTTGCAGCCAGCAAACTTGTGGAGCATGATCCGATGATCGAAAAGGAACTTGCCTTACCACAGGAAAAAAAGGAAACATGTGATCACCTGATTTCCATTCTGGAAAGTGAATCCGGGCTTGACAGCGAGGCGGCGCTTGCTAATATGCGTTTTTCCTTCCTGGAAGATCTTTGTGCTAAAACCGTCATCCGTCCACATGAAAGTGTAGAACACAGAAGAAGCACGAATCTGGATCGTATTCTGACTGGCAAATATACGGCAATACCATGTTTTATCGGCATTATGGGATTTGTTTTCTTCATGACATTCAGTGGAATCGGTGCATTCTTATCAGATGGAATGACGATGCTTGTAGATGGTGTCATATCCTGGATGGATGCAGGGCTCACTGTCATGAATGTCAATCCGGTTGTGCATTCACTTGTGATCGATGGTATCGCAAACGGAGTTGGAAGTGTGTTGAGTTTCCTGCCTGTCATCGTAACTCTGTTTTTCTTCCTTTCCATTCTGGAAGATACAGGATATATGGCACGTGTTGCCTTCATCATGGATCGTCTGCTGCGTAAGATCGGTTTATCTGGAAGAAGTTTTGTGCCGATGCTGATTGGCTTTGGATGTACCGTACCAGCCGTCATGGCAACCCGTACATTATCGAGTGAAAGAGATCGCAGGATGACAATCCTGATGACACCGTTTATGAGCTGCTCGGCAAAACTGCCGATCTATACATTAATGATTACAGCTTTCTTTCCAAGAAACCTGCAGCCACTTGTCATGATCAGCCTGTATCTTGGTGGTATTGCAGTGGGAATTCTGTATGCCTTTATTTTAAAGAAAACAGTATTTCCAGGGGAACCTGTTCCATTTGTCATGGAATTACCGAACTACAGACTTCCATCCGCCAGAAGCTTACTGCGACTGATCTGGGAAAAGGCAGAAGGTTTTGTGAAAAAGGCATTTACGGTCATTTTCCTTGCTTCTTTGATCATCTGGTTCCTGCAGTCATTTGATTCCCATCTGAACCTGACGTCTTCTGCAGATGACAGTATTCTTGCGATGATCGGCAGTTTCTGTGCACCTGTATTTGCACCTCTTGGCTTTAATGACTGGAGAGTATCTACAGCTTTGATCACAGGACTTACCGCTAAGGAAAGTGTTGTATCAACTCTGATCCTGTTATCCGGCAGTAAGGCTGCCCTGCAGAATATCTTTACGCCGTTTACTGCATTCGTATTCCTTGTCTTTGTTCTGTTATATACACCATGTGTTGCGGCAATTGGTACTGTGAAAAAAGAACTGGGCAGCACAACAGGAGCATTCCTTTCCATGGTTATGCAGTGTGTCATTGCCTGGCTTGTGGCATTTGCAGTGCATACACTTGGAATATTGATTGGACTTGTATAAATTCTTGACATGAAGTCATTGTGAGCTTTTATAATAATGACAGTGATTATACAGGAGGAAAAGAATGCTTGATCAGGAATTAGTTACGAAGATGCCGAAACTTGGATTTGGCTTAATGCGTTTACCAAGAAGTGATAAGGAAAAGGATATCATTGATACAGAACAGACATCACAGATGGTAGACCGTTTTCTGGATGCAGGGCTGACTTATTTTGACAGTGCCTATGTCTATAACGGATCAGAAGAGGCTGCGAAAGCATGTCTGACATCACGTCATCCACGTGACAGTTATTTCATCACATCAAAAATCAATGTCAATGCCAAGGGTGTTGTGGATGCTGAAGGTGCCAAAGCAGAACTGGCAGAATCATTACGCAGAGAAGGTGTTGATTATATTGACTTCTATCTGCTGCATGCCTTAAGCAAAAACAATATTAAAAAGTATGATGACTGGGGTATTTGGGAATTCGTAAAGGAAGCAAAGGAAAAGGGACTCATCCGTCATTATGGATTCTCGTTCCACGATACACCAGAGTTCCTCGATGAACTGCTGACAAAACATCCGGATGTGGAATTTGTACAGTTGCAGATCAACTACGCTGACTGGGAAAACCCATCTGTACAGTCCCGTGGCTGTTATGAAGTGGCATGTAAGCACAACAAACCGATTATTGTTATGGAACCGATTAAAGGTGGAACACTGGCGAATCCTCCTAAGGCAGTTGCTGAGCTGCTGAAGAAGGCAGATCCGGAAGCGAGTTATGCTTCCTGGGCAATCCGCTTTGTTGCTTCATTGCCAGGGGTTATGACTGTTCTTTCCGGTATGTCTGATATGGCACAGATGGAAGATAATGTTTCCTACATGTCTGATTTCAAGCCATTGAGTGAAGAAGAACAGAAAGTCATTGCACAGGCACAGGACATTCTGAAGAACATTGATCAGATTCCTTGTACCGGTTGCCGCTATTGTGTTGGTGGATGTCCGAAGAAGATCAATATTCCATCTCTGTTTACGGCGATGAATCTCAATCTTATCTTCGATCAGTTTGAAAAAGGTAAGCAGAGATACCAGAATGAAACACAGGGTGAACATGGCAAGGCATCTGACTGTATCAGATGCGGTCAGTGTGAAATTCAGTGTCCTCAGCATATTGAAATCCGTTCCTGGCTGGAAAAGACAGCAGAAACATTTGAGTAAAACAATCAGAGATCCGAAGCAGTTCTTCGGATCTTTTGTGAAAGGGAAAGAACCATGAAAGTACTGTATATTGAATGTGGCATGGGATGTGCCGGGGATATGCTTCTTGGTGCACTTGTGGATACAATGGAAAACCCGGATGCATTTGTGGATCAGCTGAACAAAGCCGGTATTCCTTGTGTGCATTATCAAAGAGAAGTTATGAAAAAACTGGGCATTACCGGTACAAAGATGCATGTGCTTGCCCATGAACATGAAGAAGGCGAACATCATGATCATCACCATCATCATGGCATGCCCCTGCATGAGATTGATGACATCATTGCTTCATTGCATGTTCCAGAAAAGGTGAAGGAAGATGCGACTGCTGTATACCATCTGATTGCGGAAGCGGAAAGCAGAGTACATAACGAAGAAGTTGGCCAGCTGCACTTCCATGAAGTAGGCATGCTGGATGGAATTTGTGATGTTGTAGGTGTCAGCTATGCGTTATATGAGCTTCAGGCGGAAAGAATTCATGTATCTGCTGTTGCTTCAGGTAATGGCACTGTACATTGTGCCCATGGCATTCTGCCTGTACCGGCACCTGCTACAGCAATCTTACTGGAAGGTATGCCATGGTATCATGGGAACATTCCATCTGAACTGACAACACCAACCGGTGCAGCATTGCTGAAATACTTTGGAGATACATATGGGGAAGACCCTGTGATGACAATCCATACAACAGGTTATGGATTTGGAACAAAAGAGTTTGAACAACTGAACTGTGTACGTGTATTTGTCGGAGAACAGGAAGAGAATGGACGTATTGTTGAGCTGACATGCAACATGGATGATATGAGCCCGGAAGGGGTAGGACATGCAATGGGAGTGCTGCTTGAAGCTGGTGCTCTGGATGTGTATACCATCAATGCCAACATGAAGAAAAACAGACCTGGACTTGTGTTTACATGCATGTGTCGTGAAACTGATGCTGAAAAGATGAGGGATCTGATGTTTCTGCATCTGACAACCCTTGGGATCAGGCAGACATCCTGCCTGCGTCACAGCATGCATCGTAACATCAGAAATGTATCTACGGATTATGGGAATGTCAGGATCAAGTATTCCAGTGGATATGGAGTAACAAGAGAAAAGATTGAATATGAGGATCTTGCCCGTATCAGCAAAGAAACAGGAAAGTCCATAGAACAGATTCGAGAAGAAATCAGAAAGAAGATGAAATAAAGGAGATGTCATTTTGAACATCTCCTTTTCCAGTGAATCATCGAGAGATACATAAGCGTAACGATCACCTGCGAAATGATACTGCAGACAGGTTGATTTACCTGTCTGTCCTGGTCCTGTCAGCAGAACAATCGGGTAATGTGTAATCTGTTCTTCTATCTGCTTTTGAATATATCTGTAAATCATATCCATCCTTCTGAAAATCTGCAGTCTAACTGCAGAATTTACGAAATCAATCCGATTTCAGGTATGAATCTCTTTGAAAATGACCTTGCTGTTTTCAAAGGGAAAGAAACTATTTCTGTTAACTTTATGTGAAATATGTGTAAATTCTATACAAAATTACGTGATTTCGATAAAATAAGAGTGTTTCGAGGTAAAACCGATACCATGCCGTAATGGCTGAAAAAAGTATTGAGGAGGAAACAATCATATGGGTTCTATATCATGGGATCTGATTCTGGGTGGATTTGCCCTGTTCATGTTTGGCATCTCATTTATGGGCGATGGTCTGAAGGCTGTCGCAGGTGACAAACTGCGAGACTACATTGACAAGTACACATCTACGACCATCAGTGCAGTACTGATCGGTATTGTCCTGACAATCATCATGCAGTCAAGTTCTGCATCGATTGCCATTACGATCGGCCTTGTCAGAGCCGGCCTGATGAATCTGTCACAGGCAGCAGGAATTGTCATGGGTGCCAACATCGGTACGACAGTTACGTCCTTCCTGATCGGTCTTTCGATTGATGCATATGCGATGTATATTGTCTTTGCCGGTGGTATGCTTCTGTGTTTTTCCAAAAACAGAAAGGTCAACTACTGGGGTAAAGTCTTATTCGGTTTCGGTCTGATGTTCTATGGTCTTTCCGCGATGGGTGATGGACTTGCAGCACTTAAAGAAATGCCGTTCTTTGAACAGTTTGCGATCAGTATGGCGAATAAGCCATGGCTGGCAATGCTTGTTGGTGTTGCATTAACAGCCATTGTTCAGTCTTCTGCCGCAACCATTGGTGTTGTTCAGAAGCTCTATCAGGCAAGTGCGATTACACTTGGTGCATCCCTGCCATTCATGTTTGGTGCCAATATCGGTACAACCGTAACAGGTATTCTGGCATCTCTTGGTGGTACACTTGCCGCAAGAAGAACAGCTGCATTACATACCGTGTTCAATATCATCGGAACATTAGTCGGAATGCTTCTTCTGACACCATTTACAGCAGTCGTATCTTCATTATCAACCGTAATGAATCTGAATCCGATGATGCAGATTGCCTTTGCAAATATCATCTTCAAGGTAGTTACTACAGTTCTGTTCCTGCCGATTCTCAGACCTTATACAGAGCTGATCAAGAAGATCATTCCTGGTCAGGAAGTCGAGCATATGGATATTGACATTGGAGATCTGGATGCCAATGTTGCGGATGTACTGCCATCAGCTGCTATCGCTGCTTCAACGCAGACAATCCTGAAAATGAGTGATGTTGTCCGTCAGGATATCATCATGACAAAGGATTATCTCAATAAGCCAGGTACAGAAGATGATGCAGAAGTACTGCATCAGAATGAAGCACTGATCAATAAGACAGATAAGATCATCACAGAATATCTCATCAAGATTCAGCAGAACCATGATGGTATGTCTGATATGGATATGGAAGATGTCAGACTGAATCTGGAAGTTGTCAAGAATCTGGAACGTATGGGAGATCTGGCAATGAATCTGACAGAATTCTTCACGATGGTTACTTCTGATAAGGGTTCCTTTACAGAAGAAGCCATGCATGAAATCAATGAAATGTTTGATCATCTGGTTGATATGATGGATGACAGCACAGAAGTATTTGTTACAAAGAATATGGACAGATATCTGGAACTG
>JAEDEK010000199.1 GCA_016293365.1 Bulleidia sp.
CATTGATTCAGTGTGTCAGCTGTCTTGGCAATCATCCACGAGATTTCATGCTTGTGGATCAGTATCTGCTATGTGCAA
Organism: Bulleidia sp.; assembly: GCA_016293365.1. GTDB lineage: Bacteria > Bacillota_I > Bacilli_A > Erysipelotrichales > Erysipelotrichaceae > Bulleidia. Next base: position 79 of record JAEDEK010000199.1, read on the forward strand.
ACCGTAACAGTGATGAGATTGTTTCCTTCCCGATTCATGAAGATGGAACATTGGGAAAACCGGTATCAAAGATCAGTGTGCCTGAGGCAGTCTGTCTTGTGGCAGAATAGTGAATGCGTAACAACAGCGGTGTACAGAAATGTACATCGTTTTCTGACTTCGATGCAACTTGGAAAAATAATGAAAAAGTGGAAGCTGTAGTTTAATCAGGTGCTCTGGTATGCAAAAAAAGTAGTTTATATGTAGCGGTATTTTATCAATGGAGTCCGTAGTGGAGTCTTCCGTGTTGAATTGATCTATAAGCAAAGAAGACAATCGCTACGGACCTTGTTGAGGACTGTTTGGATTAATTGTCTTATGGCAAGAATAGTATGGATCATCAGGCGAATGTAACAATGTTGAAATTACGATATACTTCCAGTAATCAATGGAAAGGAAAAGAGGAAATGGTGATGTATTACAAAGGGAAAAGAATAGGATCCAATGTATATACGAAAGGGAAATATGGAAAAAGAAATCATTGGCCCACTGATACGGATAATCCATATCTGTATTCTTATGGAAGGTATCCGACAAAATTGCAGGAAGAAGATCTTCCGGAATGCTTTGTTCCCATACGGAGTCGTGTGATTCACTACATGGATGGCTATGTCAGAACATGTGGAATTACCGATATAAAATATACATGGGTAAAGTTGAATCATCTTTTCAAGGATGATTACATTTACGTTTCCTACCATGGGAAGCTGAGTGAAAAGATCAGCGAATGTGGATATGTCAGTGTTGGTGATTATGATGTGTGTGTCTGTGGGAATGATATCGTGGATATCGTTGTTGCTGCAGAAAAGTATTCCGGGTTTGATACCGCAGAAGTTCGTACAGAAATCGAGAAGAAGAGAGTCTGGCTCAGAGATCATGAACCGGAATATTACGCACGTGCGGTGGGAGAAGACAAAGACATCTTTGAGATCTTTCGTGAAAAGGGATTTATAAAATGATCAATCATGTGATGGCCTAACAGCTTTGTACATTGTAAATGGTTCCTACCGGTAAGCGCACCAAAGTGGTAGAAGATATGTACAGAAGTCAGATATCATCTCAGTACGGATGAAACTCCAGGTCACCTTTTCTGCTAATGAATGATCGCTGCAGATGATTTGAGGTTTGCACAGGTCGGCAGATCAGAATCGATTGCCTGCATCAGTTGAATTCATAATGAGTTCCATAGTCATCATTCACCAGTGTCATGATTCTTCCATAGTTGTCCTGCACTTCAATATGAACTGCAAAGTTATCGACTTTCCCGAATTTCATGTCTTTCGTAACTGAAAAGAAAGTCGGCCCACGCCGTGGGTTATAAGGTTTATTAACCCTGTCCGTTTTTTCCTGGTTGATCGGAATTTCTGTGATCATCTGATCTCCATCATAAATGTATGCACTGATCTGCGTAATTTCCGGAATCTTTCGATTGCTGTCGTATGCTAAAGTAACAACGATATCGTATTCAGTGGTAAAGCCATAACTGTCAGAACTTACCAGCTGGGTTTCCATATCAACATATGGGAATGTGTTGGATGCAAGATGATCCAGAACATCCAGCAAAGCTGTCTGTCTTTCTTCACCCTGAATCAGTTCAAGGCTGACTTCGAGTGTGTCATCCGTTAATGGTATTTCAGCCTGCGCTGTATACAGATGGCCGTTTTTTACGGCTTCAAAGCTGAAATCCTGTTCGCCATGAATGTGAAATACTGCTTCCGTTTCTTCTGTAAATGATTTTGGCTGTGCGGAAAGACTGATCGTAACGGTATTATTCTGATAATCATAGTGATCTATGGTTACATTATTGTTTACGGTCAGGCTGTTATATGTTTCAAGCGCATTCTGTACACGGGAAGTAATGGAACTGACTTCGTCTCTGAGCTGTTGCGTCTGCATCGCAATGGTCTGTTGTAATTCCATATATCTGTTTTCCAAAGAGGCAATCCTGGAAAGAAGAAACCATCCTGCAATAACAGCTGCTGCAGCGGAACATGCATATAACAGTTTTCGTCTCCCTGTCTTTTGGGATTGAGCATTAAGGATATTCTGCAGAGTTTTCTGTAAATCATCATCCTGGCTGTCGGATTCTTCATTGATCAGCCATCCTACTTTGACATTCAGTATTTTTGCCATGGCAATAAGATTATTCATCTCAGGTAAAGACTGGTCGTTTTCCCATTTGTAGACTGCCTGTCGTGATACGTTCAGTTTTGCACCAAGTTCTTCCTGTGACAGTCCGGCTTCTTTTCGTTTTTTCTGTA
>JAEDEK010000200.1 GCA_016293365.1 Bulleidia sp.
GATCTGATCAATCAGAGAAAGTCTCCGATCCAGGATGAATATATTGAAAAATACCTGGCGGAAAAAGAGCTGGATCTGAGTGCTACACTGGATGGAGAAACTGCATACCGCAATGCTGATTTTGTCATCATTGCCGCTCCTACCAACTATGACAGCAAGAAGAACTTCTTTGATACTTCTGCAGTAGAGGCGGTCATTGAACTTGTATTGAAGGTGAATCCGGATGCCATGATGATCATCAAGTCCACCATTCCGGTTGGATATACGGCATCCATCCGTGCAAAATACAATACAGATCATATCATCTTCTCCCCAGAGTTCTTAAGAGAATCCAAGGCACTGTATGATAACCTGTATCCTTCCCGTATCATCGTATCCTGTGACGCAAACAGTGAAGAAAAGGCGCACCTTTTTGCCAGACTCCTTCAGCAGGGTGCACTCAAACAGGATATTCCAACACTGTTCATGGGCTTTACAGAAGCAGAAGCAGTCAAGCTGTTTGCCAATACATATCTTGCCTTACGTGTATCCTACTTCAATGAGCTGGATACCTATGCTGAAAGCAAAGGTCTCAATACTGCTGAAATCATCAATGGTGTATGCCTGGATCCACGTATCGGCACACATTACAACAACCCGTCTTTTGGATATGGCGGTTATTGCCTGCCAAAGGATACAAAGCAGCTGCTTGCTAACTTTGAAGATGTACCACAGAACATGATGTCTGCCATTGTGGAATCCAATCGTACAAGAAAGGACTTCATTGCAGATCGTGTACTGGAAATTGCAGGTGCCTATGAAGCCAACAGTACATGGGATGTCGCAAAGGAAAAAGAAGTTGTCATCGGTGTGTACCGCTTAACGATGAAGAGCAACTCCGATAACTTCCGCCAGTCATCCATCCAGGGTGTCATGAAGCGCATCAAGGCAAAGGGTGCTACGGTTGTGATCTATGAGCCGACATTACCGGCAGGCTCTACATTCTATGGCAGCAGAGTCATTGGCGATCTGAATGAATTCAAGGCAATTTCACAGGCAATCATTGCCAACAGATATGATGCGTGCCTGGATGATGTGGCAGATAAGGTATATACACGTGACGTGTTCAGAAGAGACTGAGGTGAACATACATGCAGAATATTGAACTGAACGGTAAGACAGTACTTGTTACAGGTGCTGCAGGTTTTATCGGAAACAATCTTGTTTGTGAACTGTTAAGAACAGTACAGTCCATTCATGTTGTCGGCATTGATATCATGTCAGACTATAATCCGGTGGAAATGAAAGAATACAGATTACAGCTGATCGAAGAAGAAGTACAGAAACATCCGGATTCCTCATGGACATTCATCAAAGGCGATATTGCCGATGCTGCTTTGATCCAGGATGTGTTCCATACATACAGACCATCTGTAGTCGTCAATCTTGCAGCGCAGGCTGGTGTCCGTTATTCCATTACCAATCCAGATACCTATATCCAGTCCAACCTCATCGGTTTCTATAACATTCTGGAAGCATGCCGCCATTCCTACGACAATGGAAAAACGGGTGTGGAACATCTTGTCTATGCATCTTCCTCTTCTGTTTACGGCAGTAACAAAAAGGTGCCATACAGCACAGATGATCAGGTAGACAATCCTGTTTCTTTATATGCCGCCACAAAGAAGTCCAATGAACTGATGGCACATGCCTACAGCAAGCTCTATAACATTCCTTCTACCGGCTTACGATTCTTTACGGTGTATGGTCCTGCCGGACGTACGGATATGGCATATTTCGGCTTTACCAATAAACTGATCAAAGGGGAGAAAATCCAGATCTTCAACTATGGCAACTGTAAAAGGGACTTCACCTATGTCGATGATATTGTTGAAGGTGTAAAACGTGTCATGCAGGGTGCACCGGAAAGAAGAAATGGAGAAGATGGATTACCGGTACCTCCATATGCTGTATATAACATCGGTAACAGCAACCCTGAAAACCTGCTTGACTTTGTCAATATCCTGCAGGAAGAACTTGTCAAAGCAGAAGTATTACCAGAAGACTATGACTTTGAAGCGCATCAGGAACTGGTACCGATGCAGCCAGGGGATGTACCTGTAACATATGCAGATACCAGTGCACTTGAACGGGATTATGGCTTCCGTCCATCCACACCACTTCGTACCGGTTTACGCAACTTCGCACAGTGGTATAAAAAATTCTATCAGATCTGATTTTATCTGGAACCTGTAAGGTTGTTCTTCATCCATGTATGAAGGCTTCCTTACAGGTTTTTTTTTGTCTGTTTTTTACTGGTCGTCTGTAAAATGCTGTATACACCAATCAGCAGATTTCAATGCGGGTCAGATGAAATCTGCTGAAATTGACGGATAG
>JAEDEK010000047.1 GCA_016293365.1 Bulleidia sp.
ACCCGACAGAAAACAGGGGTAAGTGGAAACAGCTGCTGAACTGTGAAACACTGCATCTTGAAATCGGTATGGGAAAGGGGTCCTATCTGATTCAGATGGCATCCATGTATCCAAATGATGGCTGGATCGGCATGGAAAAGGACAGAAGTGCAGCTGCAGTTGCCGCAAGAGCAAAACTGGAAAATGACGGATGCATTACCAACAACAGAATGATTGCCGGTGATGCCCGGAATATACTGGATTGGTTTGCGGAAGGAGAAGTGGATGTTATTCATCTGAACTTCTCTGATCCATGGCCGAAAAAGAAATATCAGAAAAGACGACTGTCATCCGCAGAGTTTCTGAAAATCTACCGTACGGTATTATCAGATCATGGAAAGATTCTGATGAAGACGGATAATGTGGATCTGTTTGAAGACTCCGTTCTGTATTTTCAGGAAAACGGGTTTCTTCTGACTGATTTTTCTGTTGATTATCGCAGAAAGGAACATCCGGAAGATGCCATCACAGAATATGAATCCAAATTCATGGAGGAAGGCATGCCGATCTATCGCCTCTGTGCGGTTGATACTGTAAAACACGGAGATCCACAATGAAACGGGCAGCTGTTGCACTGTTATGTGCATGGATGCTGATGGGATGTGTGGTGAATGAAACGGTTGATGTACAGAAAAGGCTGGAAGATCACATTGCCCAGGCACAGAACATGCAGGTACAGAAAGCTTCCCATTCCAAGAAGTTCTATTCCTATTATCTGCCGAAAGATATCGGCAGATATGAATCAGATCTGTCAGGCAATCTTTTCTGTATCGACGGGGTCAGAGTTGCAATGTCCCTTAACACAGCAGCCATCATCAACCAAAGACTGTATCCGTCCAATACGCAGCAGACAGTGAAAATGGAAGGAAAGACAATGGTTGCGTATCTGAACGGGGATTATCTTGATATTCAGGAATACGCACATCCGTTTCAGGTCGGTATCTTTGATCTTGGCAATACGTATGCTGTGGGACTGGTCAGTGATACGGTCCTGCTGCAGGCAACCTGCACAGCACTGCAGACGGGGGTGATTGCCGGACGCATGCTGCAGATCGCACGCAGTGTCCTTGTTGATGCCGATCAGATCGTCACATATTATTCCAACCAGGTACCGGAAATATCCAGTCAGGAAAAAGTGGAACTGTTTGATACACAGGCTCCGGAAAATGGAAGAATTGAAGAACTGTTTGAAGATCATTCACGGATTGATACGCCTGCACCGGTTGACAATAACGGCCAATCGAGTGAAAACAGTAGCGGTGAGACGGAATAATAAGGTATAATAATACATGATGTATGTCTGAAAATGATTCAATACACATGTTATTGAAAGGAGTAAATAAATTACCATGCTGAAGAAATTACAGAATCTGTTATTTGAAGAAGACGAAGACGATTTTGAAGAAGAAGAGGAAGAAGAAATTGTACCTGTAAGACCACAGCGTCCAAAGAAGGAGGCAACAGCGCCTCGTCAGAGTACAGCTGCACCGAAACCTGTGAAGGAAACAGTAATGGCTGAAGTGGAAAAACCGAAGCAGACAATGCAGAGAATCGATCTGACTCAGCCTGTTGAAACAATCCGTCCAAAACAGACAGAGACAGTATCTGTCAAGCCGGTGGAAACAGTCAAACCAAAACCTGTACAGGAGGTGAATTCAACTCCACCTGCATCACTTTTTCTGGATGATACTCCAGCACCGGTAACCCCAAAGCCAAAGAAGCTCGGTATTACCGTGGATGATGCACCAGTTGTAAAGCAGCCTGAAACAAAGCCTGTACGCACTGCACAGAACCGTCCATCCATTACACCAAAGCAGACGAAGAAAGAACCTGTCAGAAATGAAACAGGTTATGTTTTCAAGCCTGTCATTTCTCCGATTTTCGGTGTAGATGAAAAGGATCTGCATGCGCTGAAAACAACAACAAACAAGATCAGTGAAGTGGAAAAGCAGAAAAGTACAGGTGTACGTCCACAGATCATTTCTCCGATCTATGGTGCGGGAAATGACAGCAGCGCTTCTGCTTCAAAGTCTGTTGTAGAACCTTCCGCAAAACATGAAACTGTTGTTGCGGGTGCACGTTCTGTTTCCATGGAAGATACGATTCCGGAATTCTCTTTGGATGATATTCTGAAGGCAAAGGATGAAGGTGTCAGAAAGGAAGCCGGCAGAATGGCTCCTTCCATGCCTGAATTCCCTGATCTTGACTTCTATGATGATGAGGATGACAAGACCATTCTCATCAAAAGAAGCGACGCAGAATAATATGACAGGCACACCTGTATACTACTTCATCGGTATCAAGGGAACAGGCATGTCTTCTCTTGCATGCATGCTGAAAGACCTTGGCTATGAAGTATGCGGATCAGATCTGGCAAAGCATTTCTTTACAGAAGATGTTCTTGTGGAAAGAAATATTCCGATCTATGAATTCGATCCGTCCAATATCAAAGATGGCATGCATGTCATCATCGGAAATGCCTTTCTGGAAGACTTCCCTGAAGTTGTCGCAGCAAGAAACAATCCGACATGTATCTGTGAAAGGTATCATGAATTCCTTGGCACATTCCTGCAGAAATACAGACTCGTATCCATTGCCGGTTCCCATGGTAAAACAACAACCACAGGCATGCTGGCATCTGTCATGAAGGAATTCGGTGAAACGGGCTGGCTGATCGGAGATGGTACCGGTCATCTGAGTCAGGATACGGAATATTTCTGTCTGGAATCCTGTGAATTCCGCAGACATTTCCTGGCCTATCATCCGGAATATGCCATCATTACCAATGTGGAAATCGATCATGTTGATTACTTCAAAGATGAGGCGGATTATCGCAGTGCCTATGAACAGTTCATTCCAAATGTTTCCAAAGCAGTCGTGATCTATGGTGAGGATGAACAGGCACGTATGCTTGATTTCTCCGGTAAAAAACACTACTGGTATGGATTGAAGGACAACGATGATATCCAGGCAGTCAATGTTGAGGAAACAGAAAACGGCATGCACTTTGATGTGCTGTTTGAAGGAAAGATGTATGCACACTTTGACCTTCCGTTTGTTGGACACCATCTGCTTCTGAATTCTCTGGCAGTAATCGGGATCTGTATCCTGGAAGGTGTAAAGCCGGAACTGATCGAAAAAGGTCTGTCTTCCTTTCAGGGCGTCAAAAGAAGATTTGCGGTTGAAAAACATGGAGACAGCATTTTCGTGGATGATTATGCACATCATCCGACAGAAGTAGGTGTCACCATTGATACGGCGCGCAGACGTTTTCCATCTTCCAGACTGATTGCGATTTTCAAACCGCACAGAGCATCCCGTGTTCTTTACTTTGCGGATGACTTTGCTGCACAGCTTTCCAAGGCAGATGAAGTATATCTGTGTGAATTCACTTCCATCGATGATAAACAGGATGGAACAGATATTGATATTACATATCTGGCAGATAAAATACCGGGATCGGAAATTCTGAGTGAAGACCGGAAGGGCGCGCGCGTACTTGCTGAAAAAGCACCGGCATGTTATCTGTTCATGTCCAGTAAGGACATCTATGGACTTGCTCAGCTGGTCAAGGAAGAAATAGATCAAAAAAATGATAAGTAAAATGAAGGGAGAACAGCTGGATGGAATGCATCATGGCAGTTCTTCCTTTTTCTGTTTTTTCATGATGATCTTTATCTTTTTACATGAAACTGTCATAATTGTGTCTGGAAGGTATTTGACATATGAGACACAACAGAAAAACAACAATGATTACAGTGGCTCTGATCTGCTGCCTTGTTCTGGCGGCAGTCGGGCTTTATCTGAATAGGAAACCTGAGGATGAACGTATCCATGTACCGGATCAGCATTCTTCGATTTCTTCTGTGCAGGAACCAGTGGAAGAAGATCATGGACCGGAAAATGCAGCTTTTTATCAGAAGATCTTCACTGATAACCAGGTAGTCAATCCGGACTATAAAGGAAATGTTTTTTTTGAAAGCAACCTGATCAATCAGCCGTTTGTACAGGCACTGGACAACTCCTATTATCTGCGCAGAAACTGGCAGACACTGGAATACGATGAAGCCGGAGCAAACTTCATGGATTATGAATGTACTGTCGACAGCAGTAACATCATCATCTATGGACACTATGCCTATCCATCTTTTGATCCATCCAGAAAACTGCGTTTTACGCCTCTAGCCAGGCTGGTACAGCAGGAAAACTATGAAGCAAATAAGACAGTATATCTGCTTCTGGAAAACGAAATCCGTGAATATGTGATCTGTTCTGTCTATTATGCGGATCTGGTCGAATCCGATGGTGTCTATTACACACAGGTTGAGGAACAGTATAATCTTTCTTCTTTTTCTCAGGAGTATTTCAATACATATCATGATAGAGTCCGCAGCAAACAGCTGTATGAAACAGGTGAGGACTTCAGCTGGGAAGACCGTCTTCTCACACTGCAGACATGCGTGGAAAACAGACCCGATCAAAGAGAAATCATTGTCTGCAGACAGGTGAATACATGGCCGATTACAGACCGATGTGACTTTGCCGTACGCGATATGACGGACAGTGAAAGAGCAGGATGACAATGCTGGAACACGATACACTGGCAAGAACAGTCACAAAGGCAGGCATGATCCTGCTGGAAAACGGTGCAGAAACAAACAGAGTGGAGGATACGATGTACAGACTCTGTAAAGCCTATGGTGCCTCTGTTGTGGATACATATGCAACTCCGACACTTCTGATCGTATCTTTTACCCTGAATGGTCAGCTGGTTCATAATATCAAGCGCATTCATATTCAATCCACCAATCTGTCAAGAATCGATGCGGTCAACACCCTGTCAAGACAGGCATGTGCCGGAAATCTGACATGCAGCCAGCTGGATGAAAAGCTGGATGAAGTCAAGGCATACAGGCCATATTCCACACCTGTATGTATTCTGGGAGCTTCCATCTGTACGTTCGGTTTTGCTCTGTTTTTTGAAGGCACACTGTATGATGCAGTCTGTGCTTTTATGATCGGAGCAATGGTACAGGCGGTGGTGATTCTTCTGAACCGTTATCACATTTCTTCCATTTTCCGTAATATCATCGGTGGTGCACTGCTCAGTGCATTATCATTGACAGCCTCCTCATCGTTTCCGGTATCCAGCAGTACCGTATCCATCTCCGTTCTGATGCTGCTGGTTCCAGGGCTTGCGATCACAAATGCGATCCGGGATTCGGTCAATGGTGATCTTGTTTCAGGTCTTGCAAGAGGACTGGAAAGTATTCTGACTGCCATTTCCATTGCGGTGGGAAGTGGCTTTGTACTTCTTCTTTTAGGAGGTGGGGGACTATGACACCATTCTATGCATTTCTGGCTTCCATCGGTTTTGCCGTACTGTTCAATGTACCACACAACAGACTGTTTTATGCAGGACTGGCTGGTGGCATTGGTGGGGCTGCCTATGGAATTGCTCAGTATCTTGGATGCAGTGAAACCATCGCTTTGTTATATGCTTCGATCTTTCTTTCCCTTGCTTCTGAAATCATGGCACGCATCATCCGCTGTCCATCAACAATGTTTCTGATCAGTGCCTTGATTCCTTTTGTTCCAGGAGGAGGCGCTTACTATACCGTGCTTTCCATCATTGAAAAAAACAATGACATGGCACTGCATTATGGTCTGAATACCATTTCACAGGCAGGTGCCATTGTGCTTGGATGTGTTGTTGTAACCGGTGCATTTTCCATGATGCGATCATTTGAAATGCACAGCCATAAGGGTTGAAACCGTTTTCAGAATAGAGGATAATATACCTGTAATCAATCCTTTAACTGAAAGACAGGTGAAAATATGAGATTTGTAGATCTGATTGAAAAAAAGGCAGATGGCTTTTCGCTTTCAAAAGAAGAAATCGAATTCATGGTAAACGGATTTGTGGATGGATCCATTCCGGATTATCAGATGAGTGCGATGATGATGGCAATTCTGCAGAAAGACATGAATGATCAGGAAACGGCGGATCTGACCATGGCAATGATGTATTCCGGTGAAACGGTTGATCTTTCTGATCTGCCGGGTGTAAAGCTTGATAAGCATTCCACCGGAGGTGTTGGAGATACAACGACGCTGGTTGTTGCACCACTTGTTGCTGCATGTGGTGGTACGGTTGCCAAAATGAGCGGCAGAGGTCTTGGGCATACCGGTGGAACACTGGATAAACTGGAATCAATTCCAGGAACAAGTGTAGAGATACCGCTGCAGCGATTCAAGGACATTGTCAGACAGTGTGGTGTTGCAGTCATCGGTCAGTCTAAGGATCTGGATCCGGCAGATAAGAAGATGTACGCATTGCGTGATGTCACTGCTACTGTGCGTTCCATTCCTCTGATTGCCTCTTCCATCATGTCCAAAAAACTGGCAAGTGGCGCGGATGGTATTGTCCTGGATGTCAAAACAGGGACAGGCGCATTCATGCGTACGGTAGAGGAAGCACGTCGTCTTGCCCGTACGATGGTATCCATTGGAACACTGACAGGAAGAAAGGTGACTGCACTGATCACCGATATGAACCAGCCGCTGGGAAATGCGGTAGGCAATGCACTGGAAGTGAAGGAAGCTGTGGAACTTCTGTCAGGAAAGATTTCTGAAGCCGATCCGTTATATGAAGTATGCATGCTGTTAGGTACACATATGCTTCTGATGGCTGGCATTGCAAACAGCAGTGAACAGGCACAGGCCATGCTCAAAGAAAAAATCACGGATGGAAGCGGTCTGAAACGTCTGCAGCAGATGATCGCACTGCAGGGAGGCGATGCCTCATATCTGTGTGTGGAGCAGATGGAACGTCTGACATCTGTCAGAAAGGTGATTGATCTGCCTGCTTTACAGGATGGTTATGTCACATCGATGATGGCGGAAAAGATCGGTACGGCTGCCCAGATATTGGGCGCTGGAAGAGCCGTCAAGAGTGATGTGATTGATCCGGCTGTGGGACTTGTCATGAAGGTCAGAGTTGGAGATCAGGTCCGTGCCGGTGATCCGATCTGTACGCTGTATGTCAATGATGATACCCATCTTGAAGAAGCAAAGAAGCTGCTGTATGAAGCTGTTACCATTTCCGATACAAAACAGAAGGGCAATCCGATGATTCATGAAGTGATCACTGCGGAAAACCTGTAAAACAGAACAAAAAGGGCATATGCCCTTTTTACATGAGATTTCTCAGCTTTTCAAGAACAGTCCGTGCTTCCTGTTCCTTCAGATAGCAGATTCCTTTTTTCGGATCTCTGCGCAGGATGATTGCCACACCACGTGCACTTGGATCCCGATCAGCCAGGACTGCCAGTGCATCATCATATCTCTGGCTTGGAGACTGCGCTGCGTTGTAGATAATGCGGTATTCATTTCCAATGGAAGGCATGGAAAGCTCAATCAGTTCACGATGATCGTTGTATGGATCATCAAACTGTTCCCGGATGATCTTGTTTGTTTCAAAGAAAATCGTGTCAATGAAATGCTCGGATGTATGATGTATATCAACGGTTCTTTTCGTATCATCCGTATAGTAGGTACGCAGAATCAGAGATCCTTTGCATACGATCGGACTCTGACTGCCATAGAAGGCAACGGTATATACTTTATGGATGTTGTAATCAAATGGATAATAATAAGATCTTTTTTCCGACATCGTTTTTCTCCTGCTATTAATATAAGCCAAACAGGACAACGAATCAAGTTGCGTGTATAATTACACAAGGAGAAAACATATATGGAAATCAGAGTGGAAAGACGTGAGGAAGGAGCACAGAAAGCAGAAGGTCATACGGTCATGATCGATGTGTTCCGTGCCTTTACCCTACAGGCATATGCCTTTCATCAGGGATGTGAGAAAATCATTCTTGTTCAGTCTGCTGATCAGGCTTTTGATCTGAAACGAAGCCATCCGGAATATATCCTGACTGGTGAAAGGGATGGTGTAAAAATACCTGGGTTTGATCTTGGTAATTCCCCATCGGCAGTTGCTCGAATGGATCTGAAAGGAAAAACACTTGTTCATACAACGACCAATGGCGTCAATGGAATCCGATATGCCAGGCATGCAGATCAGATCGTAACGGGTGCTTTTGTCAATGCAAAGGCAACGGCTGAGTATCTGAAACGATGTCATCCGGACGTCGTATCGCTTGTTGCGATGGGATGGAGAAACAGGGATACGGAAGAAGATCTTCTCTGTGCGGAATATTTCCGCTCACTCCTGTTGGGATATGAGATGGACAGCCTTTCAGACAGACTGCAGCAGCTGCGTTATCAGGAAGGCAGGAAATTCTTCAATCCGGATACACAGGACATTTTCCCACGTGCAGATTTTTCTGCATGCATTCAGAAAGACATCTTTGATTTTGCGATCATCATCAACAGGGAGGAAGGATATGACACAGCACGATGCATCCATGCATAGAAAGTATTTCTTCTTTGATATCGATGGAACACTGACAGATGATGCTACACATCTGGTTGTTCCAAGTGCTCTGCGCACATTGCATGCCTTGAAACAGCAGGGACATTTCGTTGCAATCGCAACAGGCAGAGCTCACTATAAGGCGGTATCCTTTGCGGAATCAATCGGGATTGAGAATCTTGTATGTGCCGGCGGTGGCTGTCTTGTCAAAGATGGTCAGGTGATTGAATCCAATGCATTACCGCATGAACAGACTGTTGCCATGCTGCAGAAGGCGGATCGGGATGGAATCGGATGGCTGATCATGAAGGATGACAGTGATGGTGTATGGATGAGGGATTTCCGGTTTCTTGAAACAGCCGGATTCCGTAAGGAACTGACTACCTATCATTATGATCCATCTTTTGATTACCACGACACCAGGACCATCTTCAAATTCTATCTTGCCTATACAAAGGAAATGGAAAAGGATCTTCCATGGATCGATGAAATGGGAAGACTGCGTATGACAGAAGACTACTGCATCTATCAGTATGATGAAAAGAAGAAGGGGATCATGTCCATGATGGACCATCTGCAGGCACCCTATGAGGATGTTGTCGTGTTTGGGGATGGCATGAATGATCTTGTCATGTTTGATCCGATGTGGACTTCCATCGCTATGGGAAATGGAGAAGAAAAGCTGAAACAGAAGGCAGACTATGTAACGGCAGCCAATACAGACGACGGCATTGAAAAAGCATGCCGCAGATTCGGCTGGATCCGGTAAAAACTGCATTTCCTGCATTGTCAACAGGCTGGAAGTATGATAATATTCTACCTGCGCAAATGATGCGTATCGCTGTTCCGCTGACAGATTGATGGTCATGAGCAGTTAAGATTCATTGACAGATATGTAAAGGAGAAAAAGAAAATGGATTTAAGTCTGGTTGAAAAGATTACAAGAGAACAGCTCCGTACAGACATCCCTGCTTTCAAGGTAGGTGACACTGTAAAGGTTCATGTTCGTATCAAGGAAGGTGCCAAGACACGTATTCAGATGTACGAAGGTGTTGTTGTTGATAGAAACAACGGCGGTATCGGTGCTACATTCACAGTCCGTAAGATCTCTTCCGGTGTTGGCGTTCAGAGAACATTCCCTGTTCATTCCCCAATCATCGACAAGATCGAAGTCGTACGTCGTGGTAGGGTCAGAAGAGCTAAGCTCACATACCTCAAGGGTCTGTCTGCTAAGAACGCACGTATCAAGGAAGATCGTTAATCCGGATTCTCAAAAAGGAAGCAGAAATCTGCTTCCTTTTCCTTTGTTTTTTAAGAAATGTTAAAAATTGCTTTCTGTAAACGGTTACTGTTGTATGGGAAACCAAATCTTTCCTGAATTGTCCTGGAAACATGTTATAATGTACGAACTATGGAAAAGAAAAATATGGAAATCAGCGAGACGCAGGTCATGCAGACTCTGACGGACGCAGATGAATATGACAGCGGTGACTTCGATTCGGAAGAATACGATTATGAAGATGATCTGGATCTGAATGAAACATCCGTACTGGAACGATTGACGGATCCTGATCTGGATGAAAAGATCGTAAAGAAGGAAAGAAAACCGCAGAAGAATTCCGCCTTCAGGGAAGTGCTCAGTTTCCTGCGGGATCTGGCTGTATCAATGGCGGTCATCCTTCTGATCTGTAACTTTGTCTTAAGGCCGGTTCGTGTCTATGGAGATTCCATGTATCCGACACTGCTGAATGGTGCAATCGGTTTCTCCAATGTCATCGGATTCAAGACAGGGGAGCTGAAGCGATTTGACATTGCGATCATCTATGTCGAAGAAAAGAATGAATACCTTGTCAAACGTGTCATTGGACTTCCAGGAGAAACACTTTCCTACCGTTATGGGCAGCTGTTCATCAATGGAGAAATGGTGGATGAACCGTTCCTGGATCAGGCATACGTGGAACAGTGTGGTCAGTATTTCATGTCCGATGTTTCTGAAATCACATTGGGTGAAGATGAATACTACTGCCTTGGCGATAATCGTCCTGCCTCTTCTGACTCACGTTATTACGGCCCGTTTAAAAAAGAACAGATCCGTTCCAAAGGTGTACTGGTTCTTTGGCCATTCTCGGATTTCGGGTTGCATACATGGTAATATGACTCTGCCTTCTGCAGAGTTTTTATTTGCTTTTGTGCGATGAATCCGCCATAATGTGACGTATGAGTGAAAACAGGAACATCCGTGATCTGCATGGAACACCATATCAGATCGGCTGCCTTTCCGGCAGTTATTTTAACGGTAGAGTGAAGATTGAACTGGATGATATCGTATCCTTTATGGCCAGGTTCCCGCAGGCCGTTTTTTCCGTTGTTCAGCAGATGAAACAGCTGCAGCAGAAATACCCGTACTGTTATGAGGAAACCATCGGGAAAGCGGATGGACTTGGTATTGACAGGCACGTCTATATGATGCTCATGCATCCGGAAATCCTGCAGGAAGGCCATGAGTCATGTACAACCATTATGGTAAAGAATACGGATGGTTCCGTTTCTTTGTGTCATAACGAAGACGATGTATTCCGTAAAGGGAATCTGTCCTTTGTCAGAGTGCATACACAGGATGGCTGGTTTATCACAAATGATATGTACAACATGCCCTTTGGCAATGGCATCTGCATTCATCAAAGTGGTCTGATCCGTACAATCAATTACTGTCATGATACAGCACACACCGGTATTTCCAGATATTATGCCCAAAGGCATATTGCCCAGGCTGGTACGATTGCAGATCTGAAAAGAAAAGCCATGGAAACAAAACCTGCATCTGGTTATCATGTCAATGTGATTGACTGTGATCATCGTCATGGACAGAGTCTGGAAGTCAGAAATGATGGTATCCATGGGAAGGATCTGTCCTTGTTTCTGGTACATACAAACCATTTCATGTATGACATTTCCAAAGATCAGTACTGTACACAACCAATAGGAAACAGTATCTTCCGCTATGAAACTGTGCAACAGCAGATGCAGATGGATCATGCATGGAATATGGACAGGTTGAAACAGATTCTTTCCATCCATACAGAAGATCCTGCCACGTCCATCTTTCAATGTCACAGTGATGCCAATCGGACACTGTTTCAGTTCAGTTATGATGGGGTAAGTCAGAAGGCACAGATCAGAGTAACAGAAGATGGGAATACGTTTGCTGTTCCTGTTTCAAAACAGAACGATACAGACGATGATGGAAACAGACGATATGGGCAATAAAGAAATTTCATGAAGCATTCAGATATGCATTAAGAAGGAGTGGATTGATATGAGTGAAAACAGAAATACCATCAACTGGTATCCAGGACATATGGAAAAAGCAAAACGACAGATGCTGGAACGTCTCAAGGCTGTCGATATGGTCATTGAAGTCCGGGATGCAAGAATTCCGGATGCCAGTACAAATCCGATGCTGTTATCCATGGTACAGAATAAACCAAGGGTCATCATTCTTTCCAAATGTGATATGGCGGACCCTGTTGTGACACAGCAGTGGATTGAAAAGCTGAACAGTGAATCTGTACTGGCCATTGCCCTGGATCTGATGCATGATCCAAAAAGCGGTAAGAAACTGGTTCAGGCATGTCTGAAAATCATGCAGCCAAAGCGTGAAAAACAGATTGCCCGTGGGATCCGTCCACGTGCCATCCGTGCCATGGCAGCAGGTATTCCAAATGTCGGTAAATCCACACTGATCAACCGTATTGCCGGAAAGAATACGGTCAAGGCGGCAGACCGTCCGGGTGTGACAAAATCATTGACATGGATTCATGCAGATCCACAGCTGGATCTGTTGGACACCCCAGGTGTATTATGGCCGAAGTTTGATGATCCTCGTACCGGTACGGTACTTGCCATCCTCGGTTCCATCAATGATGAAATCCTGGACCGCCGCATGATTGCCATGGATGCGATCCACATCATTCAGGATTATTATCCAGGATATCTGGAAAATCTGTATGAAAGCGGAGAAGTCAATCCCAACGGGATGCTGAAGGCGATTGCGGAAAAACGTCATATTCTCAAAGGGGAAGGTCAGCTGGATACCCGTCAGGCAGCCATTACGTTTCTGACGGATCTGCGCCATGGAAAACTGGGCAGATTCACATTGGAGAAGCCGTATGAAAAAACAGAAGAAAATTAAGATCTGTGAGAACACATATGAACTGCAGTACTGGGGAGAAAACCGCCTTGTTACAGGGATTGATGAAGCCGGTAGAGGACCTCTTGCCGGACCATTATCCGTTGCGGGTGTTGTTTTTCCACCAGGATATCATAACGATGAAATCTATGATTCCAAATCATTGAGTGAAAAACAGAGAAACCGGCTGTATGATGTTATCCTGCATGATGCACTATGGTATGAAATCATTCTGGTGGATGAAGCTGAAATTGACCGGTACAATATTCTCGAGGCTGATCGGAAAGCGATGACAAAGATTGCGCTGGACAGTCCAGGAGAAGTCATACTGACGGATGCGATGAAACTTGGCATTGACCGTCCTGTTATTGACCTTGTCAAAGGGGATCAGAAATCCATCTCCATTGCGGCAGCATCCATTCTTGCCAAAGTGACAAGAGATCGGATCATGGAAATGTATGATCGGATCTATCCGCAGTATGGTCTGGCCAGAAACAAAGGATATCCGACAAAAGCACATATGGAAGCCATTGAGCTTTACGGCATCACACCGATTCATCGCAGAAGCTTTGGACCTGTCAAGGCAAAGCAGATGTCATTTGATTTCTGAAAAAATGCGTGGAATCTGATATTCCGGTGTATTAAGACTTTACAGGAGGTCTTATGAACCAGAGAGAATATCTAGCCGATCTGGCATATGTACACAGTGGGGAATGGCCCCGGATCGCAGATGCAATCCGGAAAAAGCAGCAGCCTTACCACTGTATGAAACATGAAAACTACATTACCATTGCAGATGAAGAATATCCTGACTGTCTGCGTCAGCTGCGTTTCCCGCCATGGGTGCTGTTTTATAAAGGGGATATCAGTC
>JAEDEK010000201.1 GCA_016293365.1 Bulleidia sp.
TTTCCTGTTTCAAAGAAGCTTTGAAATCAAACGTATCCTTTGTGTCATCCGAATAGCTCATCGTATAGTTACTGGAAAGATCTGCCTGCCATGACTCTCCATACACATGGTTTTCCACAGCCTTTTCATAGGACGCATAGGCATCCGTTATCTTTTTTCCTTCTTCCATTACACTGGAAGAAGTTGCAGTATTCTGACATCCGGTAAGTACCAGTGACATCAGTATAGTGACGACTCTTTTGCACATTATCTTTTTCATATATTTCCTGTTTGAGGATACAAAATCAGAGGTACGATTGCCTCTTCCTTTCTGCCTCCTGCATGATCTCCTTTCACTGTTTTATCTCCGGTACCGTATACCAGGGAAATATTCCCTTTGGCGATTGCCAGATAATCCCCTATAAACTCATGCATTCTTTCACACGGACGCTCACCAAACATCTTGAGGTCCAGTATCTGCTGTCTGGTATAAAGGTCAAAGTCATTTCCATATGCCTTTTCAAATAAAGACGGGAAGACTTCCAGTCTGTCCTGCCTGATATGGAATGCAACTGTTCTTGGTTCCAGTCCCGGCAGATGGGAAAAGCATTCCACAATTTCAGGATGATCTTCAAGATTGTGTTTTTCCACATCAATCTGAGAATGATCCGCAATGATGATAACCCCCGTCCCTTCCGGAAGCTGTAGTGCATACTTTTCACACACCGCATTGATTTCCCTGAGCTTTTCTCCAGTTGAAACATCAGATGGACCATTGCGATGCATCCATGTATCAAACTGATCCCAGTAGGCGTATACATATTTCCTGTTTTCATGAAGACTGATCGAAATGATTTTCTTCCACATGTCTTCAAAGGTCTGACATGGATTGTGCACCGACCAGCCAGGCCATATGGAATCGCCAGTGTCTCCAAGTTCATCCTCCGTAAATACGACGGGCAATGCCTTTGAAACCACATACGGATATGCCATGTGGGAATACTGACCCCTGTTTAAGAACAGAATGATATTATCATCCACTTCATGGAAATACTGATTCCAACCAAGCCAACCATTTTCAGCCGGTGTTTTCCCGGTACGGATGGAAGTGGTTGAAGCTGTTGTTGTAGGAGGAAATACACTCGTAATGGACTTTACCATATATTTTCTCAGAAATGCATCATCGTTCAGATGTTTCTGTACAACGGATGTACCCATGGCATCAATCAGAAGTACAACAACTTTATCAATCTGATTTGACTGTAACCATAGATCAACCGTTTCGTCTGTATCATGATATACCGGCAACCCACAATGCTTCCGTAATGAGCCGCTCACTTTCAGTGTCTGTCCATAAAAGCCGCTTTCCATGTATCCTCCCTGCTGTCTGTCCATGATACCACAGATTCTTCATATTCCTGTGTGAAGGGTGTATGATTATCCAAAAGGAGGCATTTTTATGAACCCTGTCATTGATATTTCCGCAGTCACATTAACAACAGAAAGACTGATTCTAAGACCATGGAGCAAGGATGATCTTTCTGAGCTCTATGACTATGCAAGAGTGGATGGTGTTGGACAGATGGCAGGATGGCTGCCGCACAAGACAATCGAAGACTCAGAAAGAGTTCTGAACATGTTTATAGAAGGGAAGAAAACCTTCGCAATTGTATACGAAGACCATGTCATCGGCTCACTTGGTATTGAAGAATACGATGAAAAACTCTGTCCGGAATTCCAGGATCTGAAAGTACGTGAACTTGGATTTGTTCTGGCAAAACAGCATTGGGGAAAAGGGTTTATGAGTGAAGCTGTAAAAAAAGTGGAACGTTACTGTTTTGAACAGCTACAACTGGATGCCCTGTTATGTGGACACTTTACCCGCAACATCCGTTCTGCTTCCGTGCAGAAAAAATGTGGTTTCCATTATCTGAAAGACAACATGTATCACACACGCTATGATACAGTCGAACCATCTGTCACCAATATATTGTGGAAGAAGGAATGGGAGCAGGCAGTCTGATGACTGCCTGTTATTTCACATGCTGGAAACAGATTATCTATCGCTTCAGAACATGTAGAATGGCATTATTAAAGAATTTTTACTATGGAAAAAGTCAGAACCATCATCACAACAGACATGGAATGTGATGATGTCAATTTAACAATTACCAAAATGACCAATAAAATATTACCAGTTCTGTGACTGTTCTTCTGATTCCTTATCAGCGAGGATCAGGTCTTTCGTACGGTACGATCGACCAATCATCTGAATGACTTTTGAATGGTGAAGCAGTCGATCCAGAATCGCGTTTGTTATCACTGGATCCTTAAACAGTTCACTCCATTTTGACAGATTCTTGTTACTTGTAATGAT
>JAEDEK010000048.1 GCA_016293365.1 Bulleidia sp.
TTACTGAGGAAAATAACATTTTCCACCCACAACTATGCCTGAAGAGCCAGAAAAAACTGTATCATCTGCTGCTGATTCCTCTGCTTCTGGTTGTTCTGCTGCAGGGACTGATACCGTTTTCCATTCTGCTGTTAAGCAGAACAAGAGAAACCATGGCACAGAATGCTGTGGATATTGACAGCCATCTTGTTGAAAACAGACGGGTGATTCTGGAAAATGCCATGCTTGACCAATGGAATGAAATTGCAGGTGAGAGCAGTTTCCTTGATGATACCCTGAAAACACTGCTTACTGAGTATCAGATGGAAACACAGGCATTTTCTGCAGACCGGCAGATGCAGAAGGAATACATCAGACGTGTTTTTCCACATCTGATGTCCTATCTGCGTACGGATACGACATGTGGTGTTTTTCTGATTCTCGGTAATGATGGTGACCATACACAGGCCTTGGATTATCAGGGCTTTTTCCTGCGTGACTCTGATCCTGCCACAAAGACGGAATCAGATTCGGACCTTCTTTTTGAACGAGGTGACAAGGATCTGGCAAGAGATGGCGGGATTGCCTTGGACAGTTCATGGAATTCCTCCTTTCATTTTGCCGGCAGTGGGGTCCGGATGGCGGATGATTTCTTTTATACACCATATCTGACTGCTCAGCAGAATACGGATGCAGATATGAAGGACATTGGTTACTGGTCCACTCCATTTATTCTTGAAGATCATGTCATGGATAATCATCAGATGATTACTTACTCCATTCCACTTTGTCTGGATGGTGTTGTGTATGGAATCGTCGGTACAGAAGTATCCACAAGCTACATTTCCACGGCTTTTCTGCCGGTACGCGATCTCGATCGTAATCTGAATGCAGGGTATGCAATTGCTGTTGATCATCAGGATGGTACATACCAGATCATTTCCGGTAAGGGACTTCTGTTTGACAGTGTCCGCCGTAACAATGAAACCTTTTCTATGCTGAAAACAGAATACCGTGATCTGTATCGTGTTAACGATGTGTCAGTAGGTACCCAGGGAATTTACAGTACAGTATCTGGAATGAAACTGTATGGTGGTAACATTCCATATGAAAACGGAAACTGGGTTCTGTGTGGTTTTGTTACGGAAGATTCTCTGTTTTCTCTAGGAAATCAGCTGTATCAGGGAATTCTGACAACCATTCTGATCTGTGCTGCGATTGGTGTCGTTGTCATGTTCTTTGTGGTTGCCTATCTGTCCAGACCAGTCCATCGACTGATGGATTCGATTCGTGGAGGCATGAATGGACTGATTGCGTTTCGACCTTCCAATATTGCTGAGATTGATGAACTGCACGAAGTTGTTCAGAATCTGACACAGATTGAAATGGCAGTGGAAAAACAGCTGATGGAAGAAAAGGAACATTACCGAATTGCCCTGGAAAGTTCCAACGATGAATTCTTTACATACAGACAGAAAAACCGCACGATTGAAATCGTCAACAGCCGGTATCATAACGGCATGTGGAATATGGATCGTTTCTGGTCTGAGGTTGTTCTGCCATACGTGTGTAAACAGGACATGGAGCAGCTCAAGGATCTGGTCACTGATAACGGCACGGATGGACAGGTGCAGATCCGCATGAAAAGCAAAGATGATGATGAACCAAGATGGATGGAAGTCAGATGGAAAGTTGTCCAGGACAATCCGGATGATGGTGTCACGGTTGTCGGCTATATGCGTGATATTCACAAAGCTAAGATGCGAGAACTGGAACAGGAGAAACGTCAGATTCTTGATCCGGTAACAGGTTTCTACCGTTGTAAGCAAGGGGTCACAATCCTTACGGAAGAAAGACAGAAGGTACCTCGTGGGCAGCTTGTACTGCTTGATATCTGCGATTTTGCAAGGATGGTAAGAGAACATGGCTTGACCTTTGGTGATCTGATCCTCAATGAAATGGCGGAACTGATCCGTGAACAGACAGAACAGCTATGCCATGGAAAACAGATTCTGATCCGTGCAGATGCGGATTCCTTCCTGTTCTGGCTGCCGGAAACAAAAGCAGTTTCCTGTAATGGCATGCTGGAACAGCTGCAGGTCAGATTTTCCTGCCTGATCCGCCAAAGCGCGCTTGTTCTGAAATTCCATGCCGGAACAGCTGAGGCCAAAGATCAGTCAACAGGAGAACTGATGGAACAGGTGCAGTGTGCACTTATGGATGCTGACAGCAGAAATGTTGAGATTGCTGCATGGAATGGGCAGAAGTATGAAGTGGAGCCGTTTGGTGAAGTGATTTCACAGAATCATATTGCCGGTATGGGAATCAGTTCACTTCTGATCAATCTGTTTGACCGCAGTTCTTCCATTTCAGCCGCACTTGATCTGGCCTGTTGCCGTCTGGCCCGACAGTTTTCCCTCAAGGATCTGCTTGTCACTTCTTTCAGTGGGGAATATCTGTATGGGCAGGTGGAATACTGCTGGAAATTTGATATGACACCGGAAGGTGTTGATCCGGTATACAGATGTATGGAAGCGGATTATCAGAAGATGAATCAGACTTCCCAGATGAATGAACTGATTTCCATGGCGGATGCACCGGATACAGAAGTGATCTTCCAGAAGGATTATCTGGAAAAAAGAGGGATTGTTTTCTCCATGTCTGATAATGGACAGTATTCGGGAAGCATCTTCTTTGTCGGAATTGATCCATCAGTGATCAGGGACAAGGAAAGTAATGATCTGCTCAGAGAAATCAGTACGATTATCCAGAACCGCATCAATCAGGAACATCATGACCAGTCCGCTCAGGCCAAGTCTGATTTCCTTGCCCGTATGTCACATGAAATCCGTACACCGATGAACGGTATCATCGGCATGACAGAAATCGCATTGCAGGAAGATCAGACAGAACAGGAACGTCTGAACTGTCTGCGTAAGGTACGTGCCTCTTCGGATTATCTGCTGAGATTATTGAATGATATTCTGGATATGTCCAAGATTGAAAGCGGCAAGATGACTTTGTCTGAAAGAGACTTTGATCTTGTCAGACTTCTGGATGAACTTCATCCGGTACTGGATGGAGAGTTTGCGGATAAGGCACAGTCTTTCATCATGGATATCCAGCTTGAAAATCACTGGTTCCATGGGGATTCCCTTCGTATTTCTCAGGTTCTGATCAATCTGATCGGCAATGCGATCAAGTATTCGCAAAGCGGTGCTGAAACAAAACTGACTGTTAAGGAAAACGTGATTGATCCATACCGCTCCAGTCTGTATTTTGAAGTGGCGGATCAGGGAGAAGGAATCAGTGAACAGGACAGACAGCGTATCTTCGGCGTATTTGAGCAGCTTGGAAGTACATCTTCCCATCGTCAGGGAAGCGGGCTTGGACTGGCGATCTGTAATCGTCTGATTCATATGATGAACAGTGAAATCCTTCTGGAAAGTGAAGTCGGTAAAGGCAGCAGATTCTATTTCACACTGGAACTGCCTGTTTCGGAAAGACCGCAGATACAGAATGAAGATACAGTTCAGGAAGTGGATCTGAGTGAAGTTCATGTACTTGTTGCGGAAGACAATGAGTTCAATATGGAAATCATATGTACCTTTCTGGAAAACCTTGGAGTCAGTGCAGATCGTGCCTTTGACGGTGCTCAGGCAGTGGATCTGTTCTGTCGATCACAGAAAGGCACATACAGGATGATCTTCATGGATGTCATGATGCCTGTCATGGATGGTCTTGCAGCGGCGAGAGCGATCCGTAACAGTACGCATCCTGATGGTCAGTCTGTACCGATCGTTGCGGTCAGTGCCAATGCATTTGATGAAGACATCAAACGTTCCATCGCCAGTGGTATGAATGCACATCTGTCCAAACCGATTGAACCGAAGAAACTCAGACAGATGGTACAGCAGTTTGCATCCCGAATTGAGAAGTAACATGAAAACAACCGGATCTTACTGCCGGTTGTTTTCAGATCAGTCGATGCGGATCATATGATCGATCATCGTTTCTGTATTGGCGAAGGTTACTGCAGCATTTCATGTCAATGGATCAGCAATACCGAACCATATGGATACAGTATTGGAAGGCAGATCCTGAATCTGCAGGTGCAGTGTAAAGGATCCAGGCAGATACTGCCTCAGATCAGCAGGGATTCTTTTCGTATGAATGATTGATCCTTCCGCATCTTTACATGCCAGAATGAGATCTGTCTGAGCATACATTGGAGCAATCCCTGTATTTTCCATTTTCAGTGTAATGGAGGTGGAAGAAGAAAACAGTGATTGGAAGATTCTGCAGGATCGTCGGAAAGATTTTCACCCCAGCATACAAATCCTTTATAAGGATTTGTGACAGGTGGATCATCTGCGCTAAAGGTACGACGGGAAAGATGGGTTATGGCAGTTCCTCCAAGGATCAGTATGCAAAGTACAAAGCATAACAGCATTCGATTTTTTCATGATTACCTCAATGACTGTTATACCCGTGGAAATGCCGAGGGAAACAGTACGATATCTTCCGAATTGACATGGAATCATGCGGCTGTATACTTAGGGTAGAATCAGAAACGGAGGTGTCATATGAAAAAAACAGAATCAATCGATATGATCGCAACCGGCAGACATCTGAAAAAACTCTTTCAGGAAGCACACCTGAGAACCATTGATATTCAGCGCCTGGCCTGTCTGT
Source organism: Bulleidia sp. (assembly GCA_016293365.1). GTDB lineage: Bacteria > Bacillota_I > Bacilli_A > Erysipelotrichales > Erysipelotrichaceae > Bulleidia. The sequence continues at coordinate 4,675 of JAEDEK010000048.1, forward strand.
CCTATCCGCAGTCGATCTACAGATGGTATCGGGGAGAAGTTCTTCCTTCCGTGGATCATCTGTATACCTTCAGCAGGGTGCTTGGTATGCATATGGAGGATCTGCTGATCCCTTCCGTTGAAAGCAGTCTTCATGTGACATCTGATCCGAAAAGAAGACAGAGTGCACCATACAGAAGACTCAGACGTTTTCAGTCCCTGCTTTCTGCATCAGCAGACTGATGTATTTTCAACGATTGTGAATGAAAAAAGGATCATATGAATCCATCTGGAAAGATGGATCGATGATCCTTTTGTGTTATGCCTGAACGGATTGGTTCAGCTGTTTTACCTGGCGGATCAGGAAGAATCCGGAAATCACAGCAGCCATCAGGTCGGCGGATGGACCTGCATACATGATACCATCAATCCCCATGAATAACGGGAAGATGATGAGCAGTGGAAGCAGGAAGATGATTTGTCTGGTCAACGCAAGGAATGTTCCGATCTTTGGTTTTCCAATGGCGGAAAAGAAAGTGGAAGAAGTTGGTTGAATGTTATTGATGAACGTAAAGAACAGATAGATTCTGAAGTATTTTTCCGCAAATGCAAAGTATAGAGGTGAGCCGCTTCCAAACAGAGAAATAATCGTATGTGGAAACAGCTGGAACATCGCAAAAGCAGTGATGCAGATGAGGGAACCGGAAGCAAGGGAAAGCAGTATGACTTTTCTGACGCGATCATACTTACCGGCACCGTAGTTGAAACTTGCGATCGGCTGCATTCCCTGGGCAATACCGATACAGAAGGAGAAGAAGATAAAGCCGACTTTGTTGATGATGCCTGCACAGGCCAATGGGATGGATTCTCCATAGATGGACTGGGCACCATAGAATCGTAGAGAATTGTTCATGACAATCTGTACGGTCATCATTGCCAGCTGATTACAGAACTGAGCCATACCAAGGCTGGCAGCATAACCGAAGTATTTCCATTGCGGCAGCAGATGCTTTTTTGTCAGTCTGCCTGCTTTGTAGCTCATCAGATAACGGATGACAAGAATACCGGAAACAATCTGACCTGCAACCGTCGCAATGGCAGCTCCACTCATACCCATATGGAAGACAAAGATCAGTAAGGGATCAAGGATCGTATTGATGACAGCACCGACAATGCTGCAGAACATGGAATACGATGGAGAACCATCCGCACGGATCAGATGGGAACCCCCGGATGTCAGAATCAGAAACGGAAAGCCGAAGGCTGTAATCCGTACATATTCATGTGCAAGTGGAAGTACATCTGCAGGTGATCCGAAAAAGACAAGCAGAGGCTTCAGAAACAACAGTGTGATCAGTGAAACGATCACACCGAAACCAAACAGAAGAGAGGCAGCATTGCCGATATAATACAGTGCATTTTCTTTCTGGTTTCTTCCCATGGAAAGATTGAATGCAGAAGCGGAACCGACCCCTAACAGAAGTGCGGTCGCTGTACATACTGTGGTCAGAGGAAAGGCAACATTGGTTGCAGCGTTACCAAGTTCACCGATACTGTTACCGATGAAGATCTGGTCAACAATATTGTATAAAGCTCCGACAAGCATGGCGATAATACTCGGTATCGCAAACCGTCTGAGCAGTTTTCCCACCGGATCATAGCCAAGTGGATTGATTTTATGATCTGTCATTTGATTAACCCCTGCGCAATTGTAACATACTGTCCCGGTTTTATGTGCCTTCTTCTTTTTTCGAAGATCATCGGATACCTCAAAAACTGACACATTCATATCGAATTCAGACATATTTCATTAAAAATGTGTTCTGTATCATGTTCATACCGATCGGATGAACAATATACGCTTGACTCTTCCCTAATGGGGAGGGCTTACAATTCTTCCATCTCAGGAGGAATTTCAGATGAAACAGTCATATAATACCCAAAAAGGTGAAAAACAGATGAGAATGAACGAAAATCATCAGGCATGTATGCCGACAGAAAAGAAAACACTGTATCGCATCGGCATCTTTGCTGCAATGAATCATGTCACAATCCGGACATTGCGTTTCTATGAAGAGAGGGGGCTGCTGGAACCAGCATATATCCATCCAGACAGCGGATACCGGTATTACACACTCGATCAGAGTGCACAGTTGCAGGAAATCACATCTTTGAAAGTGGCCGGGTTTACGCTGGATGAGATTCATGCACTGACAGGTGGCGGTAATCCGGAGGAAATCATTTCCCGCAGAAAGGCAAAGATCCTGGATGAGATTTCAAAACTGACTTCTCAGCTTGCTTTATTGGAAACAGGTACATCAGGAAATACGCACATTCTTTCTCCAGTCAGAATCCGTACGATCAGGGAAGTGACAGTTGCATGTATGGATGACACAATTTCTTCCTACGACTGCCTGTTTGATGCGATGATGGAAATGGGTGAGCTGATGGAACAGGCAGGATGTACCTGCCAGAACCCGGACTACTGCTTTACGATGTATCCGGAAGAAGGTTATCAGGAAGAAAACATCCATGTCAGACTGTGCCAGGCAGTGGAAGAAGAAAAACAGCCAATCGGCAGACTGCATTTTGAGGTATTGCCGGAAATACAGGCAGCGTGCATCTATCATAGAGGCAGTTATGATTCTCTGCATCAGTCCTATGCGGCAGTTCTTTCCTGGATTGAGGAAAACGGATGTCAGATCGATGGTCCGATCAGAGAATCCTATATCGATGGTGTATGGAATCAGGACGATGAAAGCGGATGGCTTACAGAAATCCAGATCCCAGTCAGAAAGGGGTAAAAATGGAACCGATCAGAATAACAGGTCTGAAACAGAATAACCTGAAAAATATCTCACTTCAGATCCCGAAAAACAGAATCGTTGTGTTTACCGGGGTCTCCGGATCCGGAAAATCCAGTATTGTTTTTGATACGATTGCTGCAGAAAGTCAAAGACAGATGAACGAGACATACAGTGCATGGGTCAGAGGCAGACTGCCGAAATATGAAAAACCGAATGTGGAGATGATTGAAAACCTCAATCCTTCCGTCATTATCGATCAGAGCCGACTTGGAGGAAATGCCAGATCGACCGTTGGTACGATCAGTGACATGTATTCTCTGTTACGTCTGCTGTATTCCAGGATCGGTATGCCGCATGTCGGACCTGCATCCTTCTTTTCCTTCAATAACCCCAATGGGATGTGTCCGACCTGTTCGGGAATCGGAAAGATCATGGATCTGGATATCACACAGATGATTGAACCGGATAAGAGCTTTGATGAAGGGTGTTTCCTGTTGCCAGCATTCCGGAAAGATAACTATTACTGGAAGGTTTACCGTCATCCGGAATATTTCAGAACGGACGTACCATGGAAAGATCTGAATAAAGCAGAACAGAATTTCCTGTTATATGGAAATCCAATCAAAGGCGGTCCAAGAGTGGAAAAAAAGGTGGAAGGCGTCTATAACCAGTTCAAACGACTTGTTCTGATGAAAGGCCCGGATGAACAGACTGATAGCACAATGAAGAAGATCAGCCGTTTCACTTTTGAATGTCAGTGTCCAGACTGTATGGGAAAACGTCTGAATCCAGCTGCTCTTTCTTCCAGAATCAACGGGCATTCCATCTATGATATGTGCCAGATGGAGTTCTCTGATCTGAGGAAGGAACTGGATCAGATTGATGATCCACGTGCAGTATCAGTTGTATCACAGTTGAAGGCATCTTTGGATCGGATGATTGATATCGGATTGCCTTATCTGTTTATGAACAGAGAAAGTGCAACCCTGTCCGGTGGTGAGGCGCAAAGACTGAAACTTGTCCGCTATATGGGCAGTTCACTCTGCGGTATGATTTATATCTTTGATGAGCCGAGTACCGGTATGCATCCACGTGATGTACACCGTATGACACGCCTGTTAGAGAATCTGAGAGATAAAGGAAACACCGTACTGGTGGTGGAACATGATAAGGACATCATCTCTATTGCGGATGAGGTCATCGATATCGGACCGCTGGCGGGTAAAAACGGAGGACAGGTACTGTTTCAAGGCAGCTACGAAAACCTGCTGATCAGCGGTACCCGGACTGGAGATGCATTATCCCATCAGATTACAGTCAAAAGGAATGTCCGTAAACCAAAGGCGACACTGCCGATCCGCGATGCATCCATTCATAATCTGAAACATGTGGATGTGGATATTCCACTTGGCATTCTGACAGTGGTAACCGGGGTTGCCGGCAGTGGTAAGTCATCCCTGATCCGCGATGTCTTCGCAAAGCAGTATGCAGATCAGGTTGTGCTGATTGATCAGAGTGCCATTACCGCTACTGGAAGATCTACAGTCTGTACATTCCTTGGTTTCTTTGATGAAATCAGAAAGGTATTTGCATCAGAAAACAATGTAGACAGTGGACTGTTTACATTTAATGGAAAAGGTGCATGTCAACACTGCAGGGGAAGAGGCTACATCACAACAGAACTTGTATTTATGGATCCGGTCACAACAGTATGTGAATACTGCAATGGAACACGTTATTCGGATGAAGCACTGCAGTATACATACAAAGGGAAAACCATCGTGGATGTCCTTGCGATGAGCGTAGAAGAAGCAATTCCGTTCTTTTCTGATAACCGGAAAATCAGTCGAATGCTGGAGGCATTATTGGAAGTGGGACTTCCGTACATTTCTTTAGGACAGCCGTTATCTACTTTCTCTGGTGGTGAAAGGCAGAGAGTTAAACTGGCACAGAATATCCGGAAGAAGGGAAACATCTATGTTCTGGATGAACCGACAACCGGCCTGCATCCATCTGATATTGTCAAGGTCATGGAAATCCTGGAAGGAATTGTGGATCGAGGTAATACTGTCATTGTGATTGAGCACAATACAGATGTAATGAAACTGGCAGATTATATCATTGATGTCGGTCCGGATGGTGGAACCAGAGGAGGGCAGATTGTCTTTGAAGGTACACCACAGAACATGATGGAGGAAGGAACTACCATCACAGCCGAATACCTGCGAAAAGGATAGGAATCAGGCATCATTGCGATGCCTTTTCTCTACGTAACGCAGGCAGGCATGAATGCAGAAACAACAGGATCTTTGATTGCAAAGATCAGAGAGGAAAGAAAGATGACGCAGGCACAGCTTGCGGAAATGGTGCATGTGAAGCGCAGCTGCCGATCAGAGGGTAAGAGGCACCGGAGGGAATGCGCAGGTTATCTTCCAGTACATACCAGCTATGTGGGCATAGATGCCTCCAGGTGGAAGAATACCGATAAGCTGAGGCAGAAACCCGCTGGAAGAGAAAACAGAATCCTCCGGAATGACACCATTGCGGGCAAGGAGTTCATCCAGATGCATACTTTTTCCTCCCAAAAAAATAAACATCAGTTGAAACATGATTGTCCTTTGTATAAATTGAAAAGTGATAAAATTACAGAAAATAATTACATAAATAAAAGAAAAAAGTTATGAATTTAACCCGATTGAGAAAAAATCCGGGAAAAATATCTGAATAAAGCAAAAATATCCTATGACTTTGGATCTGAGCCAAAAATATAGTATGGCTCATCAGGTGGTTGGATGATATGATAGTAAAAACTGAATGAATCAGGGCAATCTCACAATTTACAGAATCAGAAGTCAGGAGGCGATATATGGAAAACAGATGGAATGTTTTTGAAGATTTTTATGACCCGGTCTGTGTCAGTGACATGGACTCCGGCCAGATTGTATATATGAATGTCAGTCTAAGAAATATGCTGGGTGTGGATCTATCATATCAGGATCAGAAAAAATGCAGTATTCTTCAGGAACTGGAACAATTCAGTCCTTACTGCAGGAAGCAGAAGCTGTTACAGAATAGAACGGATACATGGCAGTATGAAAATCCGATCTCGGGGATGAGACGGATGGTGCATGACGCAATGGTGGTGCAGGACGGGCATCGATACAGAGTATCCATTGTAATGGATCAGGAAGAGGGGAACAGTTCTCTGTCCGTCTATTCACGGATGGAAAAAGTGTTGAACGAATGTCTGCATCATGTATTCTCTTCCACGGATCCCGCGGAATCCGCACAACGTCTGCTTGCCTATATCGGCGAGACGTTTCACTGTGATCGTGTCTATATTTTTGAAATGGAAAGTGACATGGTCAACAATACCTTTGAATGGTGTGCAGATGGTATTGTTCCACAGAAGGATATCCTGCAGAAAGTGCCGGTATCGGTAATTGACTGGTGGCTTCAGCTGTTTGATGCAGGTGAAGTTACGGTCATTTATGATGTGGAGGAAATACGTACGCTCTATCCTGAAGCGTATGCCATTCTGAAGCCACAGAACGTGACGGATCTGGCGGCTGGGCCAATCCGTGATGAAGAACGAGTCGTCGGGTTTATCGGTGTTGATAATCCGGATCCAAAAGGAATGGATATCATTACAACACTACTGAATGTGGTCGGTTATTTTATTTCCACACTTCTGAAGCAAAGAGATCTTCTGCTTCAGTTGAACCGTATGAGCTATCATGATCAACTGACAGGCGCTTATAACCGCAATGGGCTGACACGTTTCTGTCAGGATGAGAATCCATCCTGTCTTGGGGTGATTTTCAGTGATATTTCCGGATTGAAGAGAATGAATGATACACTTGGTCATGAGGCGGGAGATCGCATGATTGTTTCCTGCTGTCAGATTATTCGTAAATCCATTACAGATGGCTGTATATTCCGTACGGGTGGAGATGAATTCCTGATTCTATTACCGGAGTGTACAGAAGAACAACTGCAGGGAAACGTTACAATCCTGCGTCAGAACATAGCGGACAGTGAATTTCATATGGCTGTTGGATGGGCCTGGAGTGATAAAACACCGATCAATGTGGATGATCTGGTCAGACAGGCAGATGAGAACATGTATGAAGACAAGAAAGCATACTATGTCAGCAGTGGACGTACATATTCCAAAAAGGGCAGAGAACAGGAAACGACTGTGGAAAAAATCACTGTATCCGTCAGTGACCCTCTTGGCAGATTCCTGCAGCAGACTCAATGTGATATGGAAACGCTGTTCCGTTCGGTATCTCAGGACAACGGTTCTGTCTATTTCTTTATGGGAGATATGCAGAAAGGGCTTTTCTGGATTTCCGATAATATGCGTGATGATTTCGGCTTCGCTGATAATCTTGTGCCGGATTTCATAACACAGTGGATGAACAGAATCAGTACAAAGGATTATCGTATACAGTTCCGTGAGGATATGTCCGGAATTGTACACGAAAAAAGAACTGTACATGATATGCGTTATCGTGTCAGAGATGTGTATGGAAATGATCTTTGGATCAGATGTTATGGAATGATCCGATGGAATGAAGACAACACATTGCCTTTATTCTTCTCCGGTAGAATTACGCATCAGGATACGGAATTTATCTATGATCCGATCAGTGGTCTCCCACAGGAACACGTAGCAGTGATGCGGATCAGACAGATGAAACGGAAAGGAGAAATCAGTCCTGTCATCGGTTTTTCCATTGATGGCATGCATGAACTTAATACCGCAATGGGTCGATCATTCGGGGACAGATTTCTGAAAGGAATGGCGGATCTGTTACAGGAAAAACTGAATGGAAAGATGTCATTCTATCGGATTGAAGGGCTTTCCTTTCTGGCACTGCTCAATCCTTCCTGTCTGCAGGAACCTGTAGAAACATGGATTGAACAGATCCGGCAGATTATGGAAACATGTTATCGTTCTCTATCCATCCCATGGAAGCTGACGTTTCGTTTTGCGTTGATTGAAGAAAAGGATATACAGATGGATGAGGAAATGATACTGACTGTTCTTTCAGAAATGCTGCATCTGATGGATATGGGGAACAATGTTCCTTATCTGATCTATGATTCATCTGTCCTTCAGCGGATTCACTGCAGGAAGGATATGAAAAAGGCAGTCTTTGAAGATGCAGGGAATGGAATGGAACATTTCCGTATTGTTGTTCAGCCGGTCATCGATCTGAAAACAGAACAGATCAGAGGTGGAGAAGTACTTCTGCGCTGGCAGTACGAAGGAAAAGATGTTCCTGTACAGGACTTCCTTCCTTTGCTGGAAAGTCAGCAGCTGATGGAAAAAGTCGGCAGATGGGTGTTTGATCAGACAGCAGCGACCTGTGTGCGTCTGCGCTCTTACCGCAAAGATATGTATCTGAGTTACAATGTATCTCTGCAGCAGCTGAATGATGCCGATCTGCCACAGTACATGGAAGATGTGATGCAGAAGTATCAGCTCGAGAAGGATGGAATACTGGTAGAGCTGACAGAAGGAAGAATCATGGAACAGACAGAGCAGATGGAAACATTCATGCATGCCTGCAGAGACAGAAACATTTCCCTTGCACTGGATGACTTTGGTACGGGATATTCCTCATTGCATATGCTGCTGCGTTATCCATCAGATATGGTCAAATTATCAAATGTTCTGATTCAGGAAGGTATGACATCACAGCAGAACAGAGATTTCCTGCAGGGACTGCTTGTCATATGCCATCAGATGGGAAAAACAGTCTGTGCAGAAGGCATGGAGGAAGAAGAGCAGATCCGGTTTATCCGGGAAATCGGCTGTGACAGCTGTCAGGGATTCCGGTATTATTCACCACTGGAACTGCATGAACTGTATCGGCTGATCAGTACAATCTGAAGTGACACAAACATAAAAGTGTCACTATTTTGAAAAATTAGCGAGGAAACTCGGTCTTTTAAGGCCGAGATGAATCGCTTTT